>CANETG010000010.1 GCA_947440875.1 Bacteriovoracaceae bacterium | reverse complement strand
TCCGGGACAAGAACTCCCACCATAACCATTGAGCCGTCGCGAGCGAGTAGCTCGAGGTACGGATCGACTTCGTGTTTGTCGGGAATCGTATTGATGATGAGATCGAACTGACCTTTTAGTTCGTCCATTTCTTTCTTTTTGGTCGAGAGGACGAAGGCATCCGCTCCGAGTTTCAAAGCATCATCTTCCTTATCCTTCGTGGTGGAAATCACAGTGACCTCTGCGCCCATCGCTCTGGCGATTTGAGTCGCCATATGACCGAGACCGCCGAAGCCAACCACGGCGACCATATCGCCTTCGCTCACACCCCAATTTTTTAGCGGAGAATAAGTCGTCACTCCCGCACACAGAATGGGACCGACGAATTCGGGTTCAAGTCCCTCAGGAATTTTGAGAACGAAATGATCGCTGACGACAATATTATTCGAGTAGCCGCCGAAAGTATTTGTGCCGTCTGGTTCTAGAGGTCCATTGTACGTTCCGAGAAATCCTTTTTCACAGTACTGCTCGAGTCCCTCTTTGCAAGAAACGCAGTTCCCGCAGGAGCCGATCATGCAACCCACACCCACTAACTCACCTCTTTGAAACCCTTTCACATCGACGCCGAAGTCATCGACCAGCCCGACAATTTCGTGGCCCGGAAGACAGGGATAGACAGTGTTTCCCCAATCGTTTTTTACCTGATGGAGATCTGAGTGGCAGACACCACAGTACTGGATGGTGATGGCGATATCATGGGGTCTCAAACCTTCTCGCTCGAAGTGAACGGGGCGGAGTTTTGTATTCAATTTCGTGGCTGCGTATCCATAACTTTCTAGCATAAAGACCTCATTCCATTTTAGATTTGTTTATTACTCCGTAGTGACGGATTTTCTGATGAGTGGAGCTATTTCTTGAGAAGTAAGTCCACTCAGAGCGACCAATTGAAGTCGAGGCATGAGATTGGGTCGAAAATAATTGTGTCAGGATAAAAGACAAATTCAGGATAGTCCCCCAGATTTTTTAAGGCTAATACTTCCGAGTGATCTGACCAAGGCAAACTGCAAGCTACGGTTTGAATCAAGACCAAACAGGGCAAACTCAAGAAAACTTCAGTCTGCGCATCTCCTCAAATAAAGGCATTTGCGGCAAACATTATATTCATCCCCTTCTTTTTCATACTGACCAGGAAGGTCGTCTTACTTTAAAATATAAAAGCGATGACTCCTTTTAAAAGATGAAGAGAAAAGGAAAACCCATGTCCAAGCAGACTCTCTCAGGCCTTCTCAAAGACCTTGCGAAGAAGCCTTCTCAGTTAACTGACAAAGACAAAGAAAAACTCGACACAGAAATAACAGAGCTTCAATTAATGATGCTTCGGATTCAGGAAGCAGTCTTTAACCGGAAACAAAGAGTCATCATAGTCTTTGAAGGCTTCGATGCTGCCGGAAAAGGCGGAACGATCCGAACCATCACTGAGAAACTTGATCCACGGTATTTTAAAGTCATCCCCATCGCTGCACCAAAGAAGAGGGAGCAGGCAAAACACTATCTCTACCGCTTCTGGAGAAAGATTCCCGCGCCGGGGATGATCACGATCTTTGACCGCTCGTGGTACGGTCGAGTGCTGGTCGAGAAAGTAGAAGAACTTACTCCTAAGAATCGGATCGAAGATGCCTATGGTGAAATTAATGATTTCGAAGAAACTCTCCAGCGTGATGGAATTACGCTGATTAAGATTTTTCTCGCCGTCACAAAAGCCGAGCAGTTAAAACGCTTCGAAGAGCGTCTCACTGACCCCTTTAAGATGTGGAAGATCACCGAAGCCGATATCAATGCCAGAAAACACTGGAACAAATACGTCTCTGCGGTAGATGATTTCTTGAAAGTAAATGATACGAAACAATCGCCTTGGTCTCTGGTGCCCTCAAACTCAAAGAAATTTGCGCGAAGAGATTCTTTAAAGGTGATCCATAAAAAACTCTCACCGCTCATGAAGGACTTTGAGAAAAAAGTTCTGGATAAAGAACAAAAGAAATTCTTGAAGCAGTTGGAAAAAATTTAAGGAGCGGTATTGAACTTGAGCTCACAGGTTTCGACTTTCTCATACCGAGGAACAGCTCCTTCATAGAGAATGCATTCAGATTGTTTCCCACGGTAATGAAGTCTGCCGATGATTTTCTCGTTGGAATCGAGGTACACAAAGCGAGCGCGATTTTTCCATTCCTCAGACACCTGAATGACTTTTCCTTTCACGAATTGTTTTGAGGCCGTGTATCCCTCGGAGGGAATCATCATGGTGTGGGAGATGAGCTTCCCGTATTTATAAAGAAGCGTTTCCGTGATCTTTAGATTCGATCCGTGCTCTTCAGACCAGCTCCAGATTTCTGCCGTCATACCGTTTTCGACTTTCTTTTCCACAGTTCCCTGCTTCTGCGCTTCTTCATGGAGACTATTAAGAACGCGCTCATCTTCGGCCTTGATGACTTCGAGGGCCTCGCCCTTAACCATTCCGAGTAGCGAAACTTGAGCCGTTTCTATTTTGGGAGTGGGGACACTACACGCGAGGAGAAAAAAAAGAGGGATGAATTTCATGAGATCTCCCATTTAAGTTATCAATTCATGAAATGGGAGAAGTGAAAATAAGGTCAGAGAGAACATGATGCCTGACTTACTGCTTTCTCAGTTTGAGAAAGAGATAGTCCTTATTTCCATCGGCCATTTCGATGACAGACTCTTGGGAAAGGCCTTTCTCATCAACTGAAAGGATCGCCGTGAAGGCAAAATCTTTTGTCACGAGCATCATCGTGAGAGAGTCGTCATCAAGCTCTAGGACATCGACCGGATACTTTTCGTTCTCAAGAATAGCAAAGAGCTCTTCATTTTGAATTTCATACGTCACAAAACTTTCACCACACGCCTCATCCTGATCTTCTTCGGCCCAGCACACTTCTTCCAAAAATTTCCACTCCTGCCCAACTCTTTTCACATTGGCGGTGAAATAAGTCCCTACCTGATGAGTGAACTCACCTGCCGCTGTTTCACGGTAATTATCCGCCGAAATTTTCTCCCACTGCCCTTCGAGCTGAGTAAAAAAATTTTCAAGCTGCCCAGCGTGAGCACTCAGAGTGAAAAAACACAGGAAAAGAGTGAATAAGTTTTTCATAGGAGAAGGTTACCCGTCCTTTTCCTTGGGAGTCAACGCGTCCGGCTTCTTATTTTCTGATTCTAAGAGTGGGGATGATTCATTCTCTTGGAGCACAGAAGATCGAAGCCTGACGCAATGCAAGTTTTATATCTAACGCCTCTACTCCATACTTTTCTAAATGAAGACCTTAGCCGTTCTTTTCTTATTTTTCGCGACCGCGGGACACGCGGCCTCTGCGACTCAAAATCCAGTGCGTCGCTATTTTTCTCGCGTTCCGATTGAGCGGGCACACATCACAATCGGAAATGCTCAAGCGTCTGAGTTAGAAAACTCTGACCTTCAAATTCTCGTTTGGAATGTGAAAAAAGGAGTGAAGGAAAATTTTCATTCTGAGTTGGTGAAATACGGAACGGGAAAAGACCTCTTTCTCATTCAAGAGGCCTACACCGCTGATTTTTTTCAAGAGTCCCTCGCCTACTTCGGAAACTACCAGTGGGATCTGGGGATAAGTTTCACATATCGCCTCTACAATAATGATGGCACCGGTAACATGATTGGGTCATGGGTAAGGCCGAGTTGGGTAAAAGTTGAGCACACTCTTGATTACGAACCGGTGACTGAAACTCCGAAAACGACGACGTACGCAAAGTTTCGCGTAAGTGGGAAAGAGCGAGAACTTCTGGTGGTTTCTGTGCACGGAATAAATTTCTTGGGCCTTGGCGCCTTTGAGAGGCATGTTGATCAGATAAAAACGAATATGATGGGCCATCAAGGTCCGGTGATCTTTGCCGGAGATTTTAATACGCGCACGAAGAGGCGCTACCAAGAAGTGGTGGAGATGGCGCGCGACCTTGATCTCACCGAAGTCGGTTTTGTGAACGGCGAGCTTCGCATGAGATCCTTTGGTACGAGTAATATTCTCGATCATGCGTTCATCCGCGGATTCAAGATCAATCACGCTGAGGTCTTTCAATCACAGGGCTCAGATCACAAACCGATGACTCTCGATCTTACTTTTCTTTAGTGCCTAATCTCGATTGTTTTTGATCTCTCAGTCCCGTCATCTTTTTTGATGAGATTCACGATTAAGCAACCATCCATAAACTTGGCGTCAATTTTATGATCATCAACATCCGCACGGAAGGGAATGGTTCGAAAAATTGTGTGCGACTTGTTCTGAAGGATGAGGCAATTATCTTCGAGCGAAAGTTTGATCTCATCTTCAGAGATATTTAAGAGTTCTACTCGAACGATGTATCCCTCATGAGTTTCCTTCAATTCGACGTTCGGTAAAGGAGATTCTGAATACTCCTCACCCATCATAGGAGCAAAAAACTCTCGCGCATAAAGATCAAAAAAATCCGAAATAATATTATTTTCTTTGGTCATAGAAACCTCCGGCTTCGTTCATGATACTGCATCTGGTACGAGCTTTGCTTAATAAATGTCAGACAACGCTACGGGAGAGAGGTTAACTATGGATAGATGTGACAACTGCGGGAATGCTTACGAAAAGACATTTAAAATAGTCATGAACTCAAAAGAATACTCATTCGATTGCTTTGAGTGCGCGATCAACCACCTTGCCCCACACTGCCAAAGCTGCGACACGAGAGTAATTGGCCATGGTGTTGAAGATGGCCTGAGTATTTACTGCTGCGCTGGCTGCGCGAG
Source organism: Bacteriovoracaceae bacterium (assembly GCA_947440875.1). Classification (GTDB taxonomy): domain Bacteria; phylum Bdellovibrionota; class Bacteriovoracia; order Bacteriovoracales; family Bacteriovoracaceae; genus Peredibacter. The sequence goes on along the minus strand of CANETG010000010.1, from coordinate 19,634 downwards.
GATGCAAGGAGTGACCGATTTAAAAGATCACTCCAACGAATCCTATTCCTAGATTTACAATTCCTCTCTCTCTGTAGGTAATGAGACCTTGTAGATGGTAAACGTGAGATTATCCACTGATTCACCGATCGGTGTTTGCTGAAGAAGTGAATCCGTGAAGATGAGATTGTTGTCTTGATCAATCGTAAAACTATCCGCCCACTTGATTCTCTCATCCTGGATGAGAATCTTCATCTCCCCGCTCGGGGTGCGGTAAGACACAGCATTCCTTTCTAGGTCTGCCATGTACAGATTTCCATTTTTATCAAAGATCATCCCATCGGGGGCCGGAGTGACGCCCATGTTGGAAATTTTTTCTTCCAATTTCGCTTCATCGATCTCACCGTGAAGAAGCACCGTGGGAATGCTGTAAAGATGATACCCCGTAAGAGCGTGCCAAAAAAGACGATTTTGGTCCGGATCAAGTGCAATCCCGTCAGAGTGAATTTTCGGTGCCGCTCCTTTCACAAGAAAGGGCTTCTTTTCCACTGTGAGGACAACGCTTTCGGATTTGGTCGATGGGTGATGATCCAATACGCGCAACGCACTTCCGCTCCCCATATCGAGAACAACAATTCCTCCGAGTCCTGAATCAGTGATGTATGCTTTATTAGCAGCGTCATCGATTCTCACATCATTAAGATAGGATTTCTTTGGTGCCACCGAAGAATCAAAACTCCAAGAATGAGCAAGTTTGTTGGTCGTGAGATCAAATTCATAAAGCATCGGTCTTCCCACAACACCTTCCATATTGGGACTCGCGGGATCGAGCACGAAAAGTGAATTCCCGTGGGCGATCACTGACTGCACGCAGGTAAATTTATGTTTCTCCGGCCTCCCGTTCCAGTGATTCCATTCTTTATTCGGATAGGGAGTGTAGTTCCCATCGGGAGTGAGCTCCACGACGGAAAAGGGAAGATTTTTTCTCCAGCGCGGAAAATTGGCAAACATCCTTCCATCTGGTGCGACCGTAACCCCCGTCACTTGAAGACCACGAAACTCAGCGACCTTCCGGAGCTCGGGTTCTTTTTCAGTCGGTAAGAGACCGACGGTTTTTTTATCCACATCGTATCGTTGAGTTTTTTTGATAACACTAGAGCAGGAAAAGAAAAAGAGTGAAGTCAAAATGAGACCGAAAAGACTTTTCATAGAAGCTCCTTTAGCTATCAACATGCTAAAGATCACCATAACAGAGAGCAACTTCATCTTAAATGAAGACACCAACAGCTAAATTGTTTACCATTTATTGAGAGGTGAATGATGAAAAACGTTGCGTTGATTGCGCATGATAACCTGAAACCGAAAATGGTTGAATGGGCGCATAAAAATAAAGAAGCTCTGTCGAAATTCAATCTCTTTGCCACCGGCACAACCGGAAAGCAAGTTCATCAAGCGCTCAATCTTCCCGTGACATGCTTCAAAAGTGGTCCCCTCGGGGGAGATCAACAAATTGGAGCGGGTGTTGCTGAAGGTAAAATTGACGCCATTATTTTTTTCTGGGACCCACTCGCTCCGCATCCTCACGATGTTGATGTGAAGGCCCTGCTTCGGATTGCAGTTGTCTATGATGTCCCCATGGCATGCAATCTCGCGACCGCAAACGCCATTATTAATCAGCTATGAAGACGCTGATTCTTTTCCTCGCCCAACTAGGAATTCTCGGAAGCCTTGAGGCGAAAGATTGTTTCTTTGAAGACAAGAGCTTCATTGAAGAAGATTTCTACACTCGCGCGCGCTATTATCCAGTAAAAGGATCGCTGAAAACAATTATCATGCTCCCCCCCACTGGTGGAACTAATGTCATTGACCGGAGCTACGCTCGCACTCTCTGTGCTGCGGGATTTAATGTTTACGTCCTCGACAAATACACAGGGTATGATGAATACAGCCTCGATTTAGAAATTCACCGTCGGTATTACGGAAGGACTCAAAGAGCGATCGATATCCTCGTTAAGGAAGTCCCCGAGGATCACCATCTCAGTATCATGGGAACAAGCATCGGTGCTCTCCACGCGGCGATTTCTGTGGGACGAGTTGAACGCATTAAAAATGCACTGATCATCACTGGTGGTGCCGATATTACGGGTATGATCGTAGACTCTGATCAAGAGTTAATGCGAGTCGCGCGAAAAAAACGAAATCTCATGTTCGGATTTAAAACTCGCGATGATTATTATAACGAATTAAAAAAGCATATTGAACTTGATCCACTTAATTACGAGGCCAATTTTCCTCGTAAGAAAATCTCCATGGTCATCGCCAATAACGACACGACCGTTCCCGGGCATTATCAAAGACTGCTTCAAAAAATATCTCAACCTGTGCGGATTCTCGAAATGAGTGATAATCATTTTTGGGCCATCGTGAAGACGTGGCTCTTTCACAGCGAGTTTGTTGTCCAAGCTTTCAAAGAGTAGTTTAGGAGGAACAAGACACAACGATGTTCTTCTTTTCATAGGGTGTTGGCATCGCATAAGCCTTCATCTCAGAGTGCTCCTCAAAGGGACGAGATAAAAGCTCGAGCCAAGCAGAGAGTTTTAAGCAACTTCCCGCCTCGACATCCTCAATAACTTCCTGAGCGATATAATTTCTGAGGATGAACTTTGGGTTCACCATTCTCATTTTTTCTTGGCGCTGGGCGGGTTCGATAACTTCGAGTTTGAGTCTCTCATCATAGCGAACGAGCCAAGCTTCAAATTCTTCTCTCTGTCCGTAGTAGTCACGGAACTCTCTTAAGTCAGAACTAAGAGACCGGAATGTAAAAGTGAAGTCGAGGCTAAGCTTACCCATGAGGGCCAGAAGATCAGTGAACAATTGATGGTCTCCACCATGCGATTGAAAAAGACCCAGTTTTCTTTTTCCTAGTTCCGTGAACCGTGGCTGATACATCTCTGGAAAACTGTTGAGAATCTTTTGAAGGTCTTCCAGAGGAAGCTCGTCCATAAAACAAGTGAGTAACCGAGAAAGATTCCACTTGGCAACACCGGGTTGTTGCCCGTAGGCATATCGACCACCATTATCCGAGTGATTGCAGATGAAATTGAGATCCGTGTCTTCCATGAAACCGTAGGGACCGTAGTCTATCGTTAGTCCTAAGATCGACATATTGTCTGTGTTCATCACCCCATGGCAGAAGCCATTGGCCATCCAGTCTGCCATGAGATGAGCGTTTCTTCTCACAATCTCATGGAGCATTTCAGGCACGGGGAGATTTCCGAAGAACGTCATTCGGGTGTACTCAATAAGTGCTTTAAGTTCGTCTTTTTTCTTAGAGTGATAAAGCATTTCAAAATGCCCAAAGCGGATATTTGTCGGAAAGACTCTCGCCACTACCGAGGAGCGTTCAATTGTTTCACGGTACACCTCATCTTCACCCGTGAGAAGAGCGAGAACCCTCGTCGTCGGAATATTAAGAGCGGCCATCGCCTCGGAACATATGTATTCGCGAACAGAAGAACGAATGACGGCCTTCCCATCACCCATGCGGGAAAAAGGTGTGAGACCTGAGCCTTTTGTCTGAACTTCGAGTCGATACCCATTCGCGGTGATAATTTCACCTAAGGAAATAGCACGTCCATCACCAAGTTGCCCGGCCCAATGCCCGAACTGATGACCAGCATAACGGGTCGCAATTCTCTGCTCTCCAGGAAGTGCGAGCTCGCCGTTAAGCCAGCCGGTGAGGTCTTCGTCAGATAAATGGAGACCCAACTCCTCTCTGAGTTTTGTGACGTGAACGAGTTTCGGATTTTTAATCGGAGTCGGTTGAACTCTTTCAAACAGAAAAGGCGGCAGGCGTGAAAAGCTATTATCAAAGTGGGGATTCATGAAAATCTCATTGCTGTCAAAGGACATTCGAAGTCTTCGAGTTGAGTCGCCATTTGTTTTTCAAAATCTTCGAGCGGAAGAATTCCCAACTGATGGAATTTTGATTTCTTTAAATCCTGAACGACATCAAAGGGAAGCGACATCGCCAGGGAATCAATTCCGTTCGGGAAACTCCTCAGCATCGCACCGTACGCGCGCGGATAGCCCTTTGCCAAGTCTTGGCGTTTCCAACCGTCAAAAAGTGCGACGATGATTTCACCCTTCTCATCCGGGGAAAGATCATTCGCCTCACCCAATACTTTCCCCCACGAATCCATAAAGGGCCCAACCGGAACGAGGAATCGATTTGATCGCCTTAGCGACCGAGGTTGTCTCATGGACATGTGACGATGATTTTCGACGGACAAAAACTTTTTATTCACTTGCCCCGCGTACACAAGAATCGGCGAATAGTTTTCGTTCGGAATATGACCGAGCCTAAAGATGCGTTTTCGGAAAGGATCATCCTCGCTCATGCCCCATTGATCGATCACTCGGTCAAGGTCTCCGAAGTTGTGGGCCATGAGAGCCGTCGCACGCAGAAAATTCACGTGGTCTTTTTTCTCACGCAAAAAGAGCAGGAGTTTTTCTTCCTTTTCAACTTCCGCGAGGATGACCTTTTTCATTTCGTCGGCGAGCTCGTGCCGTTTATTTGCGACCAGAGCATTGTAAGCACCGATGGCCACCGAGAGCCAAGTTCCCTCGTGCGTACTTAGCACCTGGTTAAGAGAGGGATTATAGGCTTTCCGGTTGGTCACCTGTTCGTAATCCCAGAGCCAAGCATCGATCGTGATCCTTGCCATTTTCTCAATATGCTTTTGAATCCGTGCATGCTTCCAGAGTCCTTCCCGGATTTGATTGTCGACATTCGTCGGTACGTAAGTCCCGGCAGTTGACCAGTGCGCGGCCATGCATAGGTAGAAGTACTCTGAGAGATCGATGTACTTGAGTTGGTTGAGATTTTTTTTATAGAACGAGAGCTTCGCCAGATACGCGCGATGGGTTCCGGTGGTCTCTAGCTCCCCTTTAAAAATAAAAGGTGCCGCGACCTCGATGTCCCGAAGAAGAAGATTGGGAGCAATCCCGTCGAGCTCGAGCTCACTGCGGAGAACTTTTTTTGCCATTATTCTTTCCGAGTAAATTCAGCTTCGATCACTCCGCTCTTATCGATCGTCGCCTCTCGTGGACGCTCTGATTGCGGAGAGGGTCTTTGCCATGGATTTCCACCACTACTGAAAGTACGAAACGTGAAACGTTTTGATCCAGAGAGTTTTTTCTTTTCCAGCACTTCGCCAGAAATCGCTACGACCCAAGCAATCCCCACTAAAAGAGGATTTGTTTTTCCATACGCAAGAGTTGCCAGAACGGCCACGAGAAGACGCGGCATGAAGAAGAATCCAAGCCACCAAATAAAACCGCCGAAGGGAACGGAAGAAAATAAAAGTGTCATGCGTGGAAAAAAAGAAACGAACACAAGAAAAAGGAAATTATGCTTTTGAAAAAAATCAACCGCTCCCCATTCAAATTGGACGCCTCCGAATAAAAAGCTTGTCGCAACGATCGCCACGACAAAAATCATTACGGGGTTAGCAAGACCTTTAAACATGGCGCCATTATAGAGAACTGAGTACCTTCTTGCAAACTCGGATTAGTTCAATGAAGTCGTGCTGTTTAACAATGGCACTCTTGACTGAAAGATAAACGGGCTTTTTCACCGCATGCCATGACATCATCCCCGTAACCAGTCCCCCCCTACGTCCAATACGCCGGGATTACGAAGGGAGATAAGGAAATATTAGTGGTGTGAGATGATGATCGGATTGGCGGCACAAAAAGCCCTCTTTGTGGGGATCCTGCACCTTTACGGCTGAACTTGATCCACGGACCGGCGACTCCCCCCAATCCCTGGGCCCTCAGAGCTTAGATGCCAAATTGTTTCCTTGAACAACTCTTTCAGAGACTGAAGAAATTGCACATCGCCTTGTGCTCACGAGAAAACAGATGATAAAACTCCCCTGAATCCGGAAGACCCTCTTCAGCGTTTAGGAAGTTTGTCTGCCAGCGGAGATGTCTGGTTGAATGTGGCAGGTTAAAAATGAATGCCCTAAAATTATTAGTTCTTACGGCACTCGTCTCATGTGGGATTGGTGGGCCTAAAGGCAAACTCATTTTTGATGCGGAAAGGGACAACGCCATCCGTGCTGAAAATGTGAACTTTACCGTTCTTCAAAAACAAATCCTTCCTAAATGTATTAGTTGTCACGGAGACTGGACATCAGAGCGCTCCATAGCGGACCTGATACAACCAGGAAATCCGGACGGTAGTGATTTTTTTGACTCAGTAAAGACGGGTTGGATGCCAAAAAATGCCGCCCCTCTTACTTCGGCCGAGCTAGAAATCGTTCGAAATTATATTATTAATTTACGAGTTCTTGCCCCTGCACCAATACCTCTACCGACCCCAGCGCCAACTCCGACTCCGACTCCTGAACCAATCCCAGCTCCACGGGTAACCTACCAGGAACTTCGCAGCAAAGTGTTCGAGGTCTCATGCCTTCCTTGTCATGCGGAGATTTTGAATGACGAAGCCGTTCTCAATTCAACTTGGGTCAATCAAGAATCGCCTGAGTTCTCAGACCTTCTCCTTGAAACGGAGTCAGGTCGGATGCCTAAAAGAAGAGCGCCGCTCACAGCTGAACATCTTCAGTTAGTACGCGATTACGTCAATCAGTTTAGAAAGTGACATGTGCCGCTTTCTAGTTTACTCGCTCGGTAGAGTTGAACCTTATCTAAGCAATCCCGGTAGCCAGATCAAAACCGGTTCAATCGAGGGAATGGAATCTGGTGATCTTTAATTCCGAGGCGATTGAGAGAAGATAATCACATTTGTGATGCGAATGAGGAATCACTCGAAAATCATCAGATCCTGTTTACGGGCCAATCGGCAAACACTGTTGATGAGGCCAACGTGAGAATATGTCTGAGGAAAATTTCCCCACTGACTTCCGTCGTCGGAGGTCAGGTCCTCAGATAAAAGCCCCAAATGATTGCTGTGGGAAATGATATTCCGTAAAGTCTCTTCGGCCTCATCTAAGAAATCAAGGCAGATGAGGGATTCGATGTACCAATAGGTACAGATGAGAAACGTGGCGTGGGTATCTCCAAAATCATCAGGGGCGCGGTAGCGGTAAATCATGTTCTCCTCTGTCTGAAGTTCAGCCTTGAGCTTCTTAAAATGTTTCATCGTCTTCGGATCACCGAGTTTAAGATAGTTCAGAATAATCAGAAGAAATGCGCTGGCATCAAAATAGGAAAGTTTTTGATCAGACATGTAGCACTCATGCTCAGCCGAATAGCATTTCTCAATGTTGATGACCGAAGCTGTAAGGACACGCTCTGCGATTTCGAGGAGAGCATCGTCACGATGATATTTCGCTATTTTTATTCCCGCTTTAGCACCTGCCCAGTGGAAAATATACGTCTCGAGGTGCTTTTCTTTCTTCCCGCGAAATTCCCAAATGCCCGCATCGGGTTCATCCATCAGTCTTTCAATTTCGAGCAGGAGTGATCTGATGACGTCAAGGGAGACCAATAAATTGCTATGAATAATTCGCTCGTCCATACACAGAGGAAGCATCGACAGGATCATTTGCCCGAAACAATCATACTGCCTTTGCGAGTAGGCTGCGTTGCCAATTCTCACCGGACCATTTCCTTGATAGCCCTTAAGTGGAATTTCGGATTCTGTGATATTAGCATCGCCGTTGATTCGGTAAACCGGTTGAAGTGTACCGAGGTTGTTCATGACGTTGTATAAAAATTGAAGATACTTTTCCGCCACTTCAAAGTGCCCGAGCGAATTCATCGCTCCGAGAGAGAAATAAGAATCGCGCAGCCAGCAGTAACGATAGTCCCAATTTCTCCCTGAACCAGGGTATTCAGGAAGAGACGTTGTCCCTGAAGCGATGATCGCACCAGTGTCTTCGTACTGATGAAGCTTGATCGTGATGGCAGAGCGGATCACTTCCTTCTGGAAATTTGGTGGGATGTAAGTCTCCTTGATCCAGGATCTCCAGTAATCAAGGGTTTTGTAATAAAATTCCTCATAGGTTTCGACGAGTGGTGATTCAAAAGGCTCCCCTCCCGAAAGAACAAGATAAAGATCTTCCGTGAGATTAAAATCACGCTTTTCGACGATGTATGATTTCGATGCATTCGTTGTGAGCCTCACAGGGAAGTGAAGGCCACGAAAACTGATGTGGTTACTCCCGACAAAAGTTTCTGGCTTACGTTCGCCATAGAAGCCAGTTGGTTCACAAACCAGCTTGATTCTTGGCTGCCCTTTAATTCGTTTAATCTTGCGGAAAAATTGAAGTGGTTTATGAAATCGATCATGGTTATTAAAGCGGGGTGCAAAGTCGACCACTTCAAATGATCCGTCTTCACAAAAAAAACTTGTGATGATGACGGCGGTATTCTCAACGTATCGTTGTTTTGTTGTGAACTTAGTCTGTGGACAAACTTTGAAGGTTCCGCCTTTCTCATCATCGAGGAGAGAACCGAAAACAAAACTTGAATCCATGTAAGGCCAGCACATCCAATCGAGACCAGAGTCGGTAGCGACGTAAGCGATGTAGTGACAATTTCCTGTGATAGCAAGGTTGTAGCGATGTGCCTTCTTCATGAACAGAGTTTAGATTAATATCCACCACGATTCAATCACGGAGGAACATGATGTCCCGGTGCTTACTGATCAGTAATAGATTACCCATCACATATGATGAAAAAATTAATAACTTCAAGGCCAGTTCCGGTGGACTTGTCTCGGCAATCAAGGGACTTGATGCGGAAGTGGTTGGATGTACTTTTGAATGGCTAGGTATTCTGACCGATGACATAGCGAGTGAGTTAATTGAGATGGTCCGTCACGAAACTGTAGGTAATCTAAAATATCATCCTATCGTTGTGCCCAAAGATCTTTATCATCATTACTACAATGAATATTGTAACAATGTGATCTGGCCTCTCTTCCACTACGAAAGATCTCTTGTCATGCATACGGAGAGGGGATGGAAAAGTTATTGCCAGGTGAATCTGATCGTCGCAGAAGAAATTCTAAAAGTTGCCCATGATGACGACATCATCTGGGTGCATGATTTCCAACTAATGCTCGTCCCTGGAATTCTTAAAACGAAAAGACCAAAACTTAAAGTTGGATTTTTTCTTCACATCCCGTTTCCGAGTTCTGAAATTTTCCGGGAACTTCCGCAGCGGAAAGAGATCTTGCACTCACTTATCCAAGCAGATCTGGTCGGCTTTCATGACCTCTCTTACATGAACCATTTTCGAAGTTCCATTCAACGAGTATTGGGTGAAAATCCATTGCCCGAGAGATCTCTTGGCGTATACCCAATCTCAATCGACTCGTCGTATTTTCGCGACCTCGCTGATTCCGTCGCAACAAGAGAGTTCATTACGAAGTACAAGGAAAATAAAAAAGAAATGAAGTGGATCTTGGGAGTGGACCGCTTAGATTACATTAAAGGGCTCACTCTCAAGCTCAGGGCCTTTCGAAAACTCTTGAAGGAATATCCCGAGGAGCGTGAAAAAGTTCAGATGGTTCAGATTGTTATTCCATCGAGGACAGAGGTTCCGGAATATCAGAAGCTCAAAGCGAAAATCGAGCAACTCGTTTCAAGTATCAATGGTGAGTTCGGTACCCCTGCCTACATGCCCATTTTTTATCTCTACCACTCTGTCTGCGCCCCAGAACTTTCTGCCCTCTATCAGTTGTCTGAGGTTCTCCATGTCGGCTCTACGCGAGACGGGATGAATCTGGTATCACTTGAATACATTGTTTCTCAAAAAGATAAATATCCAGGAGTCGTTCTTCTCTCCGAATTCACGGGGGCGCATTCGACTTTATCCTATGCTATGTCGATCAATCCGTGGAACGTCACTGAAACGGCGAGGAGAATGAAAGAGGCGATCAATCATCCGGAAGTGAAGAGGAGGGCTGAAATCTCGGCGATGCAAACATTTCTTCATCATTACAATTCATCGGAATGGGCACGTATTTACATTCGTGACCTTATCTCCTCAAGGCCAGAAAAAAAGACCGTGATACTGCCTCAAGAGGGAAAATTTCCCTGGATGAATCTCCTCGCAGGTAAACGAGTGGTCATTTTCTGTGATCTCGACGGGACTCTGGCTCCGATATCAAAATTCCCAAGTGATGTTCGGCTGCAGGAACCGATGATTGATCTCTTAAAAAAAATCAGTGCTACCTCTGCAGAATTCGTCATTGTTTCAGGTCGTGATAGAGAATTCCTGGAAGAGCAATTTCTCGGTCAGGGTTTCACTTTCCCTCTCGCCGCCTGCCACGGCGCTTATTATTTTTCACCCGCAGAAGAAGAATGGATCAATTTAGTTTCGCATGATCCACTCAAGTGGAAATCCAGTGTTATGGATATCTTGAAGATGTACACTTCCAGGACACCTGGGAGTTTCATCGAAGACAAAGGTCACGCAGTGACTTGGCACTACCGCAACTCTCCCACAGAGTTTGCAAGTTTTTTGGCGAACAAACTGACCTTCGAATTAGAAGAGACTCTCACTAATCAGCCTGCGCAGGTTAATCGCGGAAAAAAAGTCATCGAAGTCACATCCGTGAATGCCAACAAAGGCTACTTCGTTGAACAGTGGCTTCAGCGAATGGAATACCTTCCAGACATTGTGATCGCCATTGGTGACGACACAACCGACGAAGACATGTTTGACATGCTTCAAGGGAGAACGGATGTGAAAACATTTTGTATCAAAGTAGGCAGAGAAAAATCTCGCGCGCGCTATTCTCTTCCCGATCAAGGAGCAGTAAGGGATTTCATGGGCAATTTACTGCACAGTTTGGAGAACCATGAAAGCTCTGTTTCATAATCCCTACGTTCTCGGATTGGGAGTCACTATCCTTTCTTATTTGGCGCTCTATGGGCTGAAGAAGATTCTCTGTCAAAGGATCTCGAAGTTCTTTCATAAGACCAGTAGCAAATGGGATGAAATTATTATTCACACTGTAGAGCAGACAACTCATCTCTGGATGGTTGGAACTGCTCTCTTTGTCGCGATTCGATTCATTCCATACCCTAAAGGGTGGAACGAAACTATAGATAGCGCATTTTTTATTCTCACCATGATCCAGTTTGGGATCTGGGCGAATTATCTCCTCGATAAGTGGATTCAGATAACGATTAACCGAAAAATACGAACGACTCCTGCTGCTGCCAGTTCGATTGGGGTCATACAACTTCTGGCAAAAATTTTTATTTTTTCTGCCGTTCTTCTTTTCACTCTCAATAATCTTGGGATTAAAATCACCACGATCATCGCTGGTCTCGGGGTGGGTGGGATCGCTGTTGCGCTCGCTTTGCAGCGAATCTTAGGCGATTTGTTCTCCTCTCTTTCAATCGTGATGGATAAGCCATTTGTCGTGGGAGATTTTATTGTCCTGGACCAATACATGGGCGAGGTTGAAAGAATCGGTCTGAAATCGACCCGAATTCGCAGCCTCGGTGGAGAGCAAATTATTATTTCAAACTCTGATCTTCTTGGGACGAGGATTCGGAACTACAAACGAATGCATGAACGAAGAGTCGCTTTCGTCTTAAGCCTTCCACTCATGACCAAAGCCGAGGAAATACGAAACGCAGTTTCTCTCGTCTCCGCTATTATTCATGCCAAGGAGCGACTTCGCTTTGATCGGTGCCATTTTATGAGGATCGGCAATGTTTCAATGGATATCGAACTCGTTTATTGGGTCCTATCTGATGATTACAACCTTCACATGGATATCCAGCAAGATATCCTCTTGGCGATAAAAAAAGCATTTGAGTCTGAGAACCTTGATTTTGCATGTCCCATTCAAACGGTCACAGTAGAACCAAGAGAGTTTGTGATGCGAACTGAAGGTTTGAGGTCAGAAAATGAGAAACAAGTGCGTCCAGTAAGCTCGTGAACAGAGAAGTTCTTTGTGTTCTCTAATTCCTTTGTTAGCATTTTAAAATGACGATACTATTGACCATCCTTCTCTCTACTATCACATTGGCCTCGGTTGAAGATGCGTTTGAAAAAACCTATCCTCGAGACAACGCTTTTTGTCAGATGGGTGCGGAAAAAATTGAAATTATGGTCAGAGGTAACCAGTCTCACATCGAGCCAGGTGATAAATTGTGGGGCGAACATGTCTTTTCTAGAATAGGAACTGGTCCAGTAGAAAAACTTCCGGTCAATGCGGAGTCAGGTTTGTACCGACTCTTCCGAGGAGAGCCTTCTTCATGCGCTAAGGTTGTGGGGACTACCCAGAATGGAAAGTTTGCAGTCCTTTTTCAAAAAAATAATCGGCCTCACAAAAATCAGGTCCATGTTCAGTACTTTGACCTCCTGAATTTTAAACCTCTAGGAGCCGTCAACACAACTCTCCTCGGAGACAAAGCGAGAGTGAAAGGCGATTCTTTTCTTATTCGAACGCACCTTCTGAATAGTCGGGATACTGATATGGGAAAGGTGACAATCAATAGGAAGGACTATCTCTATCAGCATCACCGATTCCCCATTTGGGTACTCCATTTTAACGAAGGAACTTCGGCAGATGTGACAGCAACTTTTGAGGACTTTGAATATAAATCGTATTTTAAATCAATCGATGAATTTAAGGCAAAATCGGGGTGGCTCGAAAGTGACAAGTCTTTTACCAACACGACACTGTATGTCGCCATCAATCACCAAGAGAAACTAAAATGCATCCTATTTCTAAAAAATAAAATGACTTTCACGGGTGAAGAGAGTTGGATTTGTCAGTGACCTTTGTACGCCACGTAAATCGAAAAGAGTTCTTCGAGTTTCCCCTGGTATGTAAGACCCATCCACTCGTGCCTGTCGGCAATGATTCTCCGAGTGAATTTTCCACGAACGACGATTTTAACCGGTCTTTTCTCAGAAACTGCGCGAATTTGATTAAGAGTCCGGTCGATGTGCTCAACTTGACCATAATCATAAATAAAGTAAACATCTGCTTCTGGTAATTCAAAATTAGGATCAGAGAGATCTGCGGTGATGAGTTTTGATTTCGTCATATTAAGATCTTGATACACTCTATTTCCTTCATCGACTCGAGCGCGCACAAATTCGTAGCCGGTGAACGTATTCTTGATAAAAAGACCATTCATCACAATACCCATCCGCCCGTACGCCGCGCCTAAGTCTACGACGTGCTGGTAGGGTCTCAGTCTAAGTAATTGGAGAATTCGATAAATTTCTGAGTATGGTGTTTGTAAGATTTGCAGCTCAAGGCCCACCCAAGTCTGTGCCCCATCGTGCAGGGATGGACCCCATGTTTCATGGGACCCATCAGGATCAAAACCACGGGCCTCGGCAACGAGCATCTCTTCAATGTACTTCATCCGGAAGCCAAGAATTTTATCAACTATGAGCGCGTGTTGGTGTCGGATGACATCATTGGTCTTGGGGGTTTGGTAGAATTCTAGAGACGTAGTGAGAATCTTTTTATCCGAGTCAGAAAGAGACACTCCTTCCAGTTTCTGGAAGTCAGACAGTGTTCTCAATTCCATCCTGGGAAATAATTCTAACTGTAGCACACTCAATCCTTGAGATTCTTTCCCGAAGATTATTTCATTTTTTCTGGGGTATAGCCAAGGTCTTTCAAAAGACTCATCACCGTTTCGTCGGACATATTTTTTACTGTCACGAGTTTCTGCCCCAGATCGATTATTATTTCTGCCTCTGGAGTAGCCTTCTTGAGAGCAGATAAAATCGACTTTTCGCAGTGACCGCAGGTCATATCAGGGACCTTAAATTCGCTCATAATTTCCTAATGAAGGCCGTCGTTACCCGATCGGTCATTAATTGCCTGTTCGGCCTCAATTTTCTCGAGAAACAATCTTAACCTTTGAACGCCAAGAATGAGTGCTTCTTCCGACGTATACTGTCGGTAAATAATGTCTACGTGCTTGAAAATTTTATGAGACTCGCGATGAATTATGTCAACTTCTGCGTGAAATTCGTCTTTTACGTGGTGAATTGTTATCCGACCCATTAAGTAGGGATTATTTTCAAGGTCGATGTATTTTTCTACCGGAAAATCACTCATCTCACCGCTCCATTTACCGACAATTAGTTATCGCAAATAATGCCATCTTCCAAGGAGATTTACTATGAAAACGATCATGACGGTCCTCGTTCTTACCCTCTCACTTTCCGCCTTTGCTCACAACCACGATGAAAAAAAAGAAGCACACGATAAAGAGCATCAGCACGTAAAAGCTGAATCAAAAGATCATGAGCACGATGAAGAACATCACAAAGACCATGATCACAAAGCTCATCATCCCGAACACAAAGATGAAAAGATTCCTAAGAAAAAATAATGACTCTCAAAGAATCTTTCCCTAGCCTTGCTCTCTTCTCAGATATGGACTGGAATGCAGTCTCGAAAGAATACGAGGTCTCCTCAAAGATCATCACTTTCCCTGAGTACCTGGAGATCAAGGCCGAGGAAGGAGACTGTCCTCAGCACTTATTCGAACTCGCCTACTTCGATGCCGCTTTAAAGAGCATCCAGGAAGGCGAGTTTTTTTTTCCTGAGGGCCCGGGTCTTCACCTCAACCCTTCGGCCTGTTTTCTTTCATTCGATCACGACATCCTGGCGATGGTGAAAGAAGCACATGAGGGAAATATTAATGTGATTGAGCGACAGAATGTCTTATGCGTTTACGTAGATCATGAAGGCGAGATTCGTTTCCACGAAATCTCTGTGACTGAGCTTGAGCTCCTTCAGAAGCTTGAAGCGGGAACGCTGCCAGAAAATCACGAGGCCATGCCTGGTCTTACTCAAGCAGGCCTCATCCTCTCTGTTAATTAAGTAAAATTAAAATTCGACTTTTGAGATCATCCGTTATCGTTGAAGACCGAATCACCTCTTTGACTCTGGCGACGTAACCCATGACATAATCTCGTATCTCAATTGGTGAGAAGAAATTGATCAGGAGTGCAATCATGATGAGCTCAAAAAATGGAATACTCATCATGTATTCGATACCCAGATGGAAAAAGACTCCGGCAAAGATCAGAGGTTTTCTGAATTCCTTGAACCAGACCAGGGTTCCAAGAGAAAACTCGAGGATCAGAGTTCCCCAGGTCATCAGCTTAATCAGGAAGAGATTATCCAGGAGAATCGGTACCGGAAGGTTTGTCATATTACTTAAGCGGGTAGCGTAATAAACGGCTGTTCCATCAATCCACTGATCACCTTTGAGTTTATGCCAGAAGGTCCAAAGGTAAACGACAGAAATCTGAATTTGAATAAGGCGAACTACCCAGGGTGAGCAATCACGCGGAAGTTGTTTCGAATTCAATCTCGCCAGCATAGAGTCCACACTCAGAGCATTACCCGCTGGTGAGAACACCATGAGAATCATGATCGATCTCATCAGGACTTCCGAGGAACTGAGTAACCAGATATTCCGCTGATGGAAGCTCACCATACAGACGAGTGCTACGACTAAAGCTGTTCGTGTTCTGAATCCGATCAATCCGCAAAAAAGTGCCAGTCCATATATCCACATCATCAGAGTCACTACGCCGATTGAGTCACCGAAGAGATGAAAGAGATTCATGTGTGGGTAGTTGAACTGATCTTTGATCGTTTTTAAGGAAAGAATGGCCTTAGGACCGTAAAAATCGTTGATGTTTCCGATGTCGAGGAAAAGGTACATGAGAAGAAGAAAACACCAGATCATTCGGAAAACCGCTATCCCCTCTACAGGTTCAGGTCTGAAGAAAAAACGGTCCCAGCGATTGAGAAAAGTTTTATAGCTCAACATTACATCACCTCATGAGTAAAAAAGCGGAATTTGCTCAACTTATCAGGACGTGTTCCATGGGTACGCATTCCATCGCTAAGAAGCGGAACGTCTTCCCAGTGGCGATAGAGATGAACTTTGCTGGGAATTTTATTGTAATGGGTTTCACCAATCATCCTGAGGGCAAAGCGGGCCGTATCCTTCCACATGAAATTGTTTTCATGCTTTCTCACGCCTTCTGAAATGAACTTTCTGTAGCGTTCGCCGTAAAAATATTTTCCGACGATGCTTAACTCAGATGCTTTGGGAAAAGACCATGAGTCGCGAGATCCATCAGTGAATTCAATCTCAGCAGAGAGTTCGTAATTCGTCCGAGAGGGGTTAGGGGCAAACATCATCCAGTCTTGAAAAGTACTGAAAAATCTTGTGTAAGTATCGACGGGTGCGTACAGAGTAGAAAAAAACTTAACATCAAGGGGAAGATGCACTCTTGCCATGATCAGAAAGTTAAAAACGATGAAAGCACTGATGAAAAACTTTTTGACTTTAACCATATTTTCCTCGAAAAAAAAGGAGGCTCCTGTAAGGGAGCCCCACTCTAATACAAAAAACATTCTTATGACCTTGATTCAGGCCAAAAGATTTTAAGCTGCGCGCTTAGAAAACCTAGTGAAAATATTTTGTTACCCCCGATTTCTCCATTCCTACCATTTGAATTACCATTGGAGTCAGACGATCCGTTAGAAACTGTTGATCCGTTGTTACCAATAATATCCAAAGACCAGACTCGTTCGAGATTCGTTTCGGCCAGAAAATTCGAGATTACTAAAATGGTGAAGACGCTGATGAATGAGCTGAACACCACCGCCGGCAAAATCGTATCTCAGACGAACACCAGGTCGCAGATCAAAAGTAGAATCGGCGTCGCGGGTAAAGTCGAAAGTATCGAGAAAGATCTCATTGAAAAATTCTAGATGTTTTACCAACCGTATCCCCTGTCTTGCCCAGCCTTGAAAAATAAATCGGTCATTATAAAGTCTCGTGTAAAAAGCCGAATAATAGTTTTCAAGAAACATGGATTCATCCCACATCTTCATTCCGTAACCTAGTAATCCCCCTCTTACTTCAAAGGTTGTCCTTTCGCGGTCATCAAAAAATGAACGGGTCCGGTGGACGAGTCTGGTTTCTGCAAAGAAGCGCGAGAACATCCATTCATTTCCCATCGCACTGGATCTGATTCCTATGAGGGGTGAAATTTGTGAATCAGTATAAGTGACGTCGCCATCAGATTTACTATCGTGTTCGAACCACGCACCAAGATAGACGTCGTAGCTTTTCATTTCCTTGGCAACGATGACGCGATTTTGTGTGACGGGATTTCCGAACCTGTGAAGATACACACTCTGTGAGTAAATTTCTTTCGACCAGCGATCCGCTGACGCAGGTGCAGTAAGCGAGAGCAACAAAAAAATGCTTAAGGAAAAATTTAAAACACAGCTATTTAACTTCATATTTGCCTCTGTTACAAAGCCTGACAATTTAAGAACACATTGATCGTGTATCTTTTTTTTAAACAACTTGGGAACTCAAAATATTATGAATAATCTGGAGTTTTCTTTACTACTTCTATGTCTTGTTTTTCTCATTGGATCTTTAGATGATCTTATACTTGATATCGTTCACGGGATTTTCCGCCTGCGGCCGGCCAAAATTTCACTAACAGATTGGAATACACTACTTCACAAAGAAGAGTCCCCTATCGCAGTCATGATTCCTGCATGGCAGGAGTATGACGTTCTCGAAGCGATGGTCAGAACAAATCTCAAGCGCCTTCAGTATGAGAACTTTCACTGGTTCATTGGTGTTTATCCCAATGACGAAAAGACAGTCTCGATTGCTTTGGATCTTGAAAGTCGGTACCCGGATAAAATCACCGTTATCATTAATGACCTGCCCGGCCCGACTTCAAAGGCACAGTGTCTGAACCGCATTCTGCAGGTGATGATGGGTGGTTTTGATAAAGGAAAAAAACCATGGGTCCCGCGCTTCATCGCCATCCATGACGCTGAAGATGTCATTCATCCTTTATCCTTTAAGGCGATCAACGCTCAGGATGAAGACCTCGACTTCATCCAGATTCCGATTTTCTCTCTTCCCGTCTCAACATCTGAATGGGTAGCCGGAACTTACCTTGATGAGTTTGCTGATATTCACCTGCGAGAAATTCCCGTCCGCCAAAAACTCCGCATGCCCATCCCGAGCGCAGGTGTGGGAACTTTTTTTTCATACAGAATTATGGATATTCTCGGCCGACGTTTTGGAACTTGGTTTGAAGAAGGAAATCTCACCGAGGATTACGAAGTCTCGATGAAAATTGCGAGGCTCGGTGGAAAGCAGAAGTTCATGCTTCTCCTGGACCCGAAAGGTGATGTGATTGCGACTCGTGAATATTTCCCCGCTGACTTCGGAAGAAGTGTCCGCCAAAAAACAAGATGGACAACTGGCATAGGCCTTCAAACGATGCTTCGGTGGGGAAACTACGAATCTCCCATGAAACGCCTCAATTGGAAAACACTGATGGCGCGTTATGGAGTCTGGAGAGACAGAAAGGCACTTTGGGCAAATCCCCTTGTGTTTCTTGCCTGGTCAGTGATCCTTGTTATGTTCAGTGTTTCAATCCTGAGGCCCGAAGCTTTGTCTTCAGTTTCACGAAACACCCTCCTCTCCAATCTCATGTTTCTGAATCTTGTTCTTTTTGGATTAAGACTTCTTCAGAGATGGCGTTTCACCACCGTTCTTTATGGATTTCAACATGGCGTTCTCACCATTCCCCGTCTGGCCCTTGGTAGTGTCATCAACGGAATGGCCGCCATCCGGGCGATCAGACAATTTGGAGACGCTTCCCGGGACAATAAACAGGACAAAATAATCTGGGACAAAACTGAGCATTTTTTTCCGACTGAAGAAACAATCGATGAAAGGAGAAACCTCCAATGACTTTCTGGAGCTTGATATTTTTAATGACTCTTCCTTTCTTTGCGTATGCAAAGACTAAAGTTTATTTCGCCGATCAGTGTTCCGGCCGGGAAACAAGTGTAGCGACACCGAATGGAGTGAAGATTCAAATGAATCTGGCGGGTCTTTCCAAAGGATTGCCGGTCAACCTGGAAGTTATCATCAGACCAGCACTTTCGCCTGAGTCTCTTCATCCGAATCACATTGTGAAATGGAATTACCGCTACCGAGCGGATGATGAGGGAAATCTCAGTGATGAGATTTTCTTACCTAAAAGAAAATGGATGAGAAAAGTTGAAGCTCGTTACAAAAACTATCGGGTCTGGGATGCCGAGATCACGTGGAACCAGCCAAAAGCGAAATTAACGGGAACAACGATCACATCTTTTTACCACGCACCGGAAACCGGGCCTTACTTCCAGGTTCTTTCCCGGAGCATTTGTCACCGTCAGGAAAAGGCCGAAGTGACTTCGAAGCTCTACCAGAATACGACTCCTCACGAGATGACCGTCATTCAACAGATGGATTCCATCTGGGAACAGGGAAGCTCACGGGGAATGACACTCGGGTATAACAATTTCCAGGGGAACGTTCATCCCCTTTCTCAGTTCAGCGCCTCTTCCGTTTTTCTGGGATGGCTCTTCCGCGATTGGCAGGTTCAAAGTGATACGAATCAGACTGCAGGTTTTGAGGCGAAATACACTTTGAATCAGAATGATGCCGGAGTGTTCATCTCCCGCATGAGTTACAACCGCCATAAGGTTCGCCGGTTTGAGTGGAATCCGGATCACGGTGATTGTGGTGGGTTCGTGCCCGTATCCAGCGGCTACCTCGATGTAGGGA
>CANETG010000009.1 GCA_947440875.1 Bacteriovoracaceae bacterium | reverse complement strand
TTTTCAATCTAACTCTAAGATAAGATTTCAAACCTCTTGGGACTAATCATTGACCCAACACCATTCAAATGGGGCAGTTTCGAAAGCTTACTTAATAATGTTTTGAAATCGGTCTTCATTTATTTCTTTTAAAGAGCTTCTCATTTCTTCAATCAGGTCGACGGCACTTTGAAGTTGATTAATCCGTTCATCGACAGAGAGCTCAAGGTTGCGTTCAATAAGATTGAGTTGAGGCGAGAGTTTCTTTTTCCATGGGATAAGATTACCTCAGAATGAAACTAAACAAAATGGCGCACCCGAGTGGTGGACTTCGCAACTTCCTGCCTTGAAGAAAAGTCATGAAACGATGTAACATACTGCTTTTACTTCGAAATTGACTTTTTATCATATTTGGTGGTACACTCAAGTAACACCAAAGAGGAGCAGTTCCTATGCCTACAGCCAAAAAACGTGTCAATCTCACTATTGAAGATGACCTGTATCAAGATTTCGAAGCCTTGAAGAATCTTCGTAATGAGTCTTCCATATCAAGCGTGATTTTAGACTTGGCCAAAGAGGCATTGGAAATAAATGAAGATCTTTATTATGCAAAGATTGCTGAAGGCCGTTTGCATGAAAAAAAGTTTTCTCATGAAACTGTCTGGTCTAAGAGGAAATGACAAAGGGTTCTCAATCCAAATGGACCGTTAGTTATGTCAAATCAGCCATGGAAGACATCACTTCCCTTGATGGCTCAGCTAAAAAAGTAATCAAGAAGGCCATTGAAGAAAAGTTAATGGTTGATCCTTTGAAATTTGGTCATCCCCTAAGAAGAAGTTTATCTGGTCTCTTTAAGCTCCGTGTCGGCGATTATCGAATAATCTATCAGATCCATAACGATAAAGTTCTCGTCGTTGTCATTAAAGTTGGGCATCGTAGAGAGGTTTATGAAAATTAAATCCTTCTTCTGCATCACCTTTCTTTTTTCTATGAATGTTTTTGGATCAACTCCTCCTTGCTCAAAATGGGAATTCATTGTTCGGACCCATGAAGTTCAAGCTTACGAGAAGAAAGATGGAACTAAAGTAACCAATGCCAAGAAAAAGGATTTTTGTAAAAACAAATTTCCTAAAGCCGAAAGTTGGCAAGAGAAATTCACGGATAGTGGAATTAAGGATGGCCCAATTAAACGGAACAGTTTAGAAATTAGACTCAGCTAGAAAAGGAAACTGTCCTTAAATATCTCAGCGAACAACCTGCTGTTTTTCGAAATCTTCCAGGTATAACTTTCCTACGCGGGATAAAATCCATCTATGAAAAGAATCCAGGCGCAGCCGTCAAAAATCTTAATGCTATTACTCTTTATGATGAGTTCTTCAACTCAAATAAAAAATCACAAATTTTGAGTCATGAGATAAGTCATCTATATCTATTTGAACGAAGCCGTGAGGAAATCGCCACCCTCGTTTATCTCATTGGCTGGCGAGAAGAAACCAAGACAAAGAACTTAATACGAATAACAAACTCCCCACGACTCAATCCAAAATCGCTTCTTGACCTATCAGAAGACATTGCAGATCACTTTGAATATTATTTGCACTATCCGCTAGATTTGAAAATTAAAAGTAAGCAAGCCTCTGACTATATTGAAAAAATCATGGGCAAAGATTTTAAGCTGGAGAAATAGATGAGAATATACCTATTAGCATTTGTCCTCACGATTTCATGTACGATGCCTCCTCAAAGGGAAAACTCCAGTGAGATTCTAATTATGCAACGAATTTGGGATTCCAAAGATCCTGGTCTGGCCTACTCTCAGCTTTCTGAACTTAAAAGGGTCGAGGAAACTGAGAAATTTTATGTATTGGCCATTAGTAATGAAAACAATGTTCCTCGATTAAGCATCACCTATGACAAGCAAACAAACAAAGCAGTCTCTGCTTCTCTTTGGCTTTTTGAAAGTTCCAAAGGAACAGCTGATTATATCAAATCTCAAATTAAAACTTCCGATTGGAAAACTTTTGAGCATCAAGCTAAAAGCCATCCCCTAAGAGCAGAGGTCTCTGAGTACAGTGATAGCAAAGGAATCTCTTTCCTTTATGACAAGCTAGATTCTAAAAAAGAAGTTCGGAAACTTTTCTTGGGAGTAGATCCAAAGAGCATCAACTGGTAAAAAAAAAGCCCCTTCGCGAGGGGCTTTTTTAAATGGCGCTCGGGACAGGAGTCGAACCTGTGACCTACCGATTAGAAATCGGTTGCTCTATCCAACTGAGCTACCCGAGCGTGTGTTGTTCCATCTCAAAAAGTCCATTGATTCCAAGGAGTTTCCAAATTTGAGAACAATAGTGCGATAGATTAATGTCCCCACTTAATCTTGTCAATCTCATATGTTACATTGTTCTCATGACCATTTCCGCTCGCATCTTTCGATCCTCTAAAAGGCATTTTGACTGCCAGCGTGAAGATACCAAAACTATTGTTCCCGCGATGGCATTGGCCTCGATTCTCAAAGAAGACCACGTTGTTGTGGGTGATTGGGTCGAGCTCTCTGAACCCGGGCTGGGGAGCGAAGAATGGAAAATCGAAAGTGTGCGTCCTCGGAGAAATTCCATCTTTCGAAATCTCCCTCGCGAACAAAAAAAGAAAGTCATCGCCGCCAATGTGGATGTGATTCTCGTCGTTGTCTCGGCGGAGAAACCTGCGTACAAACGCGGACTCGTTGACCGCTATCTCGTGCGCTCTGAGTACTGGGATGTTCCGGCGTATGTGATTTTTAATAAGATGGATATCTACGACGAATCCGTTTTTGATATTTCGCTCGAGGCGGAACGTTTGAAATGGTTGAACGCTGAATTCTTCGAAGTCTCCGCCGAGCAGAAAGATTATCAACCGCGCTTCCTTGATAAGGGCATGTCTGAATTGAGGGAAATGCTCCGTGGGAAAACGGCCGTCACTCTTGGCCACTCGGGAGTGGGAAAAAGTCATCTCATCACGACTCTCTCTGACGGAAAGGCGACTCTACTGACCGGAGAACTTGGTCGCGCGAATAAAGGATCTCACACCACCACATGGGCAGAACTGATTGACGCTGAATTTTTCACACTGATTGATTCACCCGGAGTCCGGAGCATGTCTCTTTCCGATTTAACTCGGGAAGAACTCCTTCACTCTTTTACGGACATCAATGAATGGGCATCGAAGTGCCAGTTCTCTTCCAATTGTAAGCACGAAGAAAATAGCAAAGGTTGTTTTTTTCAGAAGCTCGATGAAACGCGCAGAGAAGATCTCCTCATTCTAACGAGGCTCGATTCCTTTAAGAGAATTCTGTCTGAAGTTGAACTGATACCAGACTGGCAGAAAGGCAATTCTTGAAATCCTCCCGGGCCGCTTAGAATCTTCCTTGCCTGAAATAAAAAAAGAGAGCCATGAGACTCTCTCTTTATTGGATTCGTTTCAAAGATTCAGACGAGGTTCAATCTTCCGAAGAAATTAAAACCTGCCGCCTTTATCCATTGCGTAGTTGTATCCTGCTTCTTTCTCGTGCTTATCAACTGAAGAGATCGAGCGCTGATTGTGGTAAGAAGCGCAGCTCACCATCAGTCCGAATACAAAAAATAAAGCTAATGTCCTTGCCATAATGGCCTCCAAGAATGGGTTTGACCTCGTACCCATCTCATCGGTCATATCGGCTGAATGCTGAGGAAAAAATTGCCCTATTTAATCTTAAGGAAATCCAGAGACTTAAGCGAATCTGTCGTCTTTACTTGGAGCACTCTTTTCTCGTGTCCTTGTCACTCACCTTCTTCCTCGTCAGATTCGTGATTCTCTAAATTGCGACATCCGTCTTGGATTTAGGAAGAGGAATTCTTTCTAGTTTTTTGGGGACAATTTTCTGAGTGCTTATCCAAGGAAAAAACATCACAATTTTTCCGCCCTTCTGATCTATCTTCACTTTTTCACCGTCACAATCTTGCGGGATAGAAAATGAATTTTGAAATTGACTCGACTCCGTATGGCCTTTAATCGTGACCATCCCACCCGTAACACTAAGATCAAGTTTTTGATCTTTGTTGGGCGGAGTGATCAAAAGAGTTCTTCCCTCGCTCGATTCCTGCCACTGGGTTTCGACACTCTGACCGGATGAAAAAGAAAAGGCACTTATGCTGTCCAGGTCTTTGGTCGTCTCCTGCATAAGCTTTTCAAGCTCACCGAATAAGCTTTCGTCATGGGTACCTTGCATCAGATTCTCGAGCATTTTTTGGTGAATTTTCTCTCTGAGCTCCCTGTGCTTTCGGACTCGATCCAGATCCGCATCACGCTTCTGCCCGAAGCCGGAAGCCGCCCAGAAAATGAAAAAAGAAATGACCGCAAGAACAACATACATCCGTTTCATAGTTTAGATTTTGGTGACGATCTCGCACTCGTCAAGGGCGACCTTTTCAATGATGGAAAACATCTGATCAAGACCATCAAGAAAGAGTGCTGGGCCGGGTTGCAGAAAAATCGCTGGGGATAATTCCCAAATGAATTTATTTTGGACGGCAGGTATTGTGTCATAAAACTCCCGCGCCATGATCTTTTCAATTTTTACCGGTTTTCCGCACCAGCAACCGAAAATAATTTCTGGCGCCCGCTGGCGGATCATCTCATCCGTGACGGCCCGGTCCTTCGCCATGCTTCCCACTCGGTCAGAGAAAATATTTTCTCCGCCACAAATTTCGATGAGTTCAGAGACCCAAGTAATACCCGACAACCGAGGATGATCCCATTCCTCAAAATAAACTCTAGGTCTTCGCGGGAGCTTAGCAACTTTCGTTTTGATGGTCTCAATTCGATGTTGGAAATCATTGGTGAGGGCAATCGCGCGGGTCTGCTCACCGACCAGCCGACCGAGCATATGGATGTAAGAGAGAATCTCACTTAGGGAGCGCTGATTTGTCACAAAAACGTTAAGGCCCCGTCCTATGAGCTCACGAGCAATATCTTTTTGGATATCCGAAAAGCCTAAGACAAGAGTGGGACGGAGTTTGATGATCTCTTCAACGTCTGATCGAATGAATTGCGTCACTTTCGGAAGGAGTGTTGCCTCTACGGGGCGCTCAACGTATTCGGAGACACCCACAATCAAGCTCTCTTTGCCCAATAGGTACAGAGTCTCGACTGATTCTTCGGTGAGGCATATAATTCTATCCATAAGCGACATCGTTCAATGATAAAGGATTCCTCGTATGCAGGCCATTTTCGTCTTCCTTTTCGCCGTCTTTTCTTTTGCCGCTGAAGAACATGCAACGATTTCTTTGCAGCGCCATCAGAATCTCGTCGTGGTCACAATCAATCACGATGAAGGTTGGCACACTTATTGGAAAAACCCTGGCGACTCAGGTCTTCGCTCGGAATTTATTCTCACTCCCCAATCAACGACCCAATACGAGTGGCCAGTCCCCACTCGTCACCTCGAGGCCGGTGATATTCTCACGATCGGCTACGAAGGAAAAAAGCATTTCTTTTTCGACGACATCAAGGGCGATGTGGACGCACACATCAAGATGCTTATCTGTAAGGACATCTGTATTCCTGGGGAAGCGAAATTAAAACTCAAAGGAAATGAGAAGTTCGTCGCGTCTCGCTCGGCCTCTCCGTATCCAGCGGAAGAACTAAACTCGGCCTTTGCCAATCTTCCCAAGTCAGTGGAAAAACCGGCCAACGTGGAATTTTATCTCACTCGGGTGAAAGATCAAAATGTCCTAACCCTGCACTACAACTTCAAAGGTGCTAAGAGTGCCAAACTCCCTCGGGAACTGAATTTCCTGACGGCCTTTCCTCAGGCACCTTTTGGATTTAAGCGAGAAACTCTTTACCACAAGGGCGATACTCTCTACGGTAAAATGGAAATTGACTGGGACGGAGAATATCAAGATCCTCCGGTAGCACTCCCCGCCGACGGAGGCTTTACTAAAAATTATGAACTTCAGTTTCTCATCAATGCTCCCGGAACTTCGAGAGTCGATACCATTAAATTACCGGTGAAAGATTTCTCCATCGCCACAGCAGCTCTGGATGATTTCTACAAGGGTCTCGGGACTGAGCAGAAATTGGCAGAGGCTTCTGCTCCTAAGATGGAAGGAAGTTTTTTTCAATACCTTCTCCTCGCTTTCCTGGGTGGATTAATCCTGAACCTCATGCCGTGTGTGCTGCCGGTGATCTCGCTTAAACTTTTTGGTCTCATCAAACACCGAGACATCTCTCGGTCGCGGCTCCTCACACACAATCTGGCCTACACCGCGGGCGTCATCGCCACGTTCATGGCCCTGGCCGGAATCGTTGCGACGATTAAAGCGACGGGCGAAGAAATTGGCTGGGGCTTTCAGCTTCAGTCGCCGGCCTTCATCCTCGTGATGATGCTCATTCTTTTCGTGCTCTCGCTCAATCTCTTTGGTCTGTTTGAGTTCGCAACTCCCGGCGGATCGAGACTTGGAAACGCGCAGACCGAGGAGGGGCTTACCGGAGACTTTTTTAGCGGCGTCCTCACGACAATTTTGGCGACACCTTGTTCGGCACCCTTTCTAGGGACGGCACTCACATTTGCTTTCACCGAGAGTCCGTTTACTATTTTTCTTATGTTCTTCTCGATCGGACTGGGGCTTGCCTTCCCGTTCATTCTCACTGCCGTTTTCCCTCACAGCCTCAAGCTCTTTCCTAAACCAGGGATGTGGATGGAAAAGCTTAAATATTTTTTGGGGCTCACTCTCATCGTCACGACCATCTGGCTCTACGATGTCTTCGTGTCACTCGTAAACTTTGACGTCATCAGCTGGAGGCTCAATCTTCTTTTTGCGCTTTGGTTTTTTGCTTTTTTCTTTGCGAAGAAAATTTCCCAGCAAGTGATCCTTCAGGGACTCACGTTTGCACTCCCCTTAGTTCTCACGGTCTCGGCGATCCAGAACCTTGAACTTCGCCCGACCACTCGATCACTCACGAAAGTCGATAGTCAGTGGATCCCATGGACCGAAGAAAAAATGAAGGCAGAAACCAAACCCGTGTTCGTTGATTTCACCGCCGAGTGGTGTCTTACTTGTAAGGTCAATAAGAAGCTCGTGCTTGAGACGTCGGGTTTTGAAGAACTGAAGGCCAAGTACGGACTCGTCACGATGAGAGCAGACTGGACCAGAAGAGATGATAGCATCACGCAATTTCTCCGGATGAACGGAGCGGTGGGAGTTCCGTTTTATCTGATGATAAAAGACGGGAAAGCGATTTCTCTGGGTGAAACGGTGAGCTTATCCAAAATTGAGAAGCACCTTCTTTAAAAAATTCAGCCCCAAACCGTTATTCCTATCGTCAGAATTGGTTTTTTCAGAGGGTCAGCCACTCGGACGGACTTGCGAGAATTAGGCAGTCTTTGCCGAACTATCCTTGAGAAGAACTTCGGGATGTTTAAGATTAATATAATACTCATATGCTTAAAATTTTAACGGAGAAGAGACTCCGAAAGTAGTTGGCCATGTTGAGTATTATTGGTTTTACCATCGTGATGGTGTCGGTCATTCTAGGGTACGTTCTCCACCACGGCGAACTTGCAGTCCTTTATCAGCCAACGGAATTTCTGATCATCGGCGGATCGGCCATCGGTGCGATGATCGCCTCGAGCTCCCCGACCGTGCTTAAAGGTCTCGGGCACGAACTTCTCGGGGTACTCAAAGGCAGCGGAGTCAATCGAGAAAAATACATCCAACTTCTCATGTGCTTCAACGAGATTTTCCGTCTCGCGACTGCCAATCCGCTTGCAGTCGAAGCCCACGTTGAGAGTCCTGAAAAAAGTGAAATTTTTAAAAAGTATCCCAAGATTTTGAACGATCATCATCTGATGACTTTCATCTGTAACACATTTCAGCTTCAGCTTGCGGGGACTCTCTCTCCGTACGATCTCGAAGATCTGATGGACCAAGATATCCAAGTCATGCACGAAGAAGAAGGCAAAATACCTGCGACTCTTTCACGGCTGGCGGACGCGCTCCCAGGACTCGGAATCGTTGCCGCTGTTCTTGGTGTAGTTATCACCATGGGGAAACTGACCATGGGGAAAGAAGTGATCGGACAATCGGTCGCCGCGGCACTGGTCGGAACCTTCCTCGGAATTCTTCTTTGCTACGGAATTTTTCAGCCGCTTTCTACGCGAGTAGAAGGCCTCATCGCGGAGAAAGGAAAAATTTTTCAAGTCGCAAAGGTTGCCCTCCTGGCCTATGCTCGCGGAAGTAAAGCACCCGTTATTCTCGAATTCACTCGTCGAAACATCCCTCTCGAATTCCGCCCGACGTGGAAAGACCTTGAAGAAGCGGTGAAAACGAAGGCGGCTTAAAATGAGCGAAGAAAAACCGATCAATGTCATTCGCAGGAAAAAAATAATCCAAGGTCACGGTGGTCATCACGGCGGCGCTTGGAAAGTTGCTTACGCCGACTTCGTCACGGCGATGATGGCGTTCTTTCTCGTGATGTGGCTCATGGGCTCTGATGAAGAAACAAAGGAAGCCATCGCCGCGTACTTTCAAAATAAACCCATTGCTCGAGACGGTGTGACCGCCACTGGTCCCTTCGCAGGCGGAAATGCGAGTGGAAAAAGTACCGGTGCCGAGGGACGATTCGAAGAAAAAAATCTCGAAAGACCTAGTGCTCCGGTCACCGTCAATCTTGAAGAATACGCTATCCTGAAAGATCTTTCGAGCTACTACGAAGGCTCTGCTTTCACCGTCCAGCAAGAAGGGAACATGGTCAATTACATGATCACCCCTCGACTCCGCTTTGATCTGGGTGACGTGAGTGTTTTACAAGATTCTGAAACCAGAACGTTTCTCATTCGGATGAGTGACGTTTTTAAACAACATGACGGAGTGATTGTTCTCGTCGGCTTTCCCGATGCGACTGCTGATTACCCACTCGCCTTCGGGAGGGCCATGTCCACGAAACGGGCGCTGGAAAAACTCGGTGTACTCGGGACGAAGCTCGTTCCTTCGGTCGGGTTTGAGATCACTGAAAATAATAAGCTCGCTCTCTACGATCTAAGAGATTCCGGCACGGTGAAGTTTATTCTTAAGCGCCGGAGAGCTTCGAAGTGAATCTTCGGGAGCCCATGGTGGACCCCAGAGATGAGGGGGTAGGGAAAAATTTATAGTCCTTCGTTTGCACGTTGGAAATTTTTCTCAGCGTATGGTACCTGACCCGAAATTAAAGGTCGTGCCATGAAATTCTTCATCCTCAGTTTTTTGTTCACTCTTTTGAGCTCGAGCGCCCAGGCCAGTCCAAGGCTCTTTCAAAACATCGCAGACTCCATCGATTCTCTCCTGTCTGATACGGTCAACGAGGGAGACATGCAGGCGCAGGTTCTCCTTCAGAGAGGGAAACCTGCCATGAGCTGCCAACTGGCAAAACACAGAGATCCTCTCAAAGGGATCGCCAAGTGCGACGTCACGTTTGCGATCGAATCGAATTACACCGAGGAAACTCAGAAATGCGAGCAGATGTGTTTTCTGATTCAGATTTACGATCTCAAGACATTAAAGATCGTGAGTCGGGTTGAGTCGCTTGAGCAAACGTGCATCGAAAATCTCTCAACAGGTTGTGATTAGCCTCATTTAATTCTCATCATCGAAGCGAGGCGGCAGCTTCATCAACTCAGCTAGGACTTCTTTGGGATCGAGGCCGTCGTACAGAACGTGATACAGACCTGAAAAAATCCGTGCGCGGATATTGTATTTCTTGGCTAAAAGATAGGCGGCCTTGGCGGTCTTATAACCTTCCACCACCGATTTAGAGCTGGCGATGATCTCGTCGGCCTTCCGCCCTTTGGCGAGCTCCATGCCGAAAGATTTATTTCTCGATAATTCACCTGTCGTCGTGAGAATGAGGTCCCCCATTCCTGAAGGGCCATAGAACGTTTCTGGGCGCGCCCCGAACTTGACCCCGAACCGAAGCATTTCCGTGATCCCCCGGGTGATAAGGGCCGCACGAGTGTTGTGGTTATAACCCAAACCTTCCATGATTCCGCCGGCGATGGCGATGACGTTTTTCAAAGCTCCGCCTAGAAGAACTCCCTTGATATCGAGCGTGGGAAAGGGCTTAAAGAAATCCGTCGACATCATATGACAGACTTTCAAAAGATTTTCGCGATCAGATCCGGCGATGGTCACCATGGTGATTTGCTTATCCACGATCTCTTTGGCAAACGACGGACCCGAGAGGTAGATGATTTGATTTCTGTATTTATCGAAGTGCGAATTAAAAAGTTCATCCGGAAGTTTCAGTGATTCGTGATCGATCCCTTTGGCAAGACTCACCAAGGGAACATTTTTTTCAAACAGCACTGTGAGTTGGTCTTTGTTGTGCGAACAAAAGGAATCGATCGCCGACATCGGAAGACCGGAAACCACGAGCTCTATCAGAGAGAGATCGATTGCCTCCCAGGAAAGGACAGCTTCGATCTCCTTGGGAAGTTTCTGACCGGGGAGATAGGTTTTATTTTCTCCGCCGTTAATCTCATCGAAATTTTCTTGCGAGCGAACTTTGATGATAACTTTTTCAAAATTCTGTGTGAGCACAAAAGCGATGGAAGTACCGAACGCTCCACCTGCGAGAACTAATGCCGTTTTATATTTCATGTCTTTGTATCGTTAAAGGGAGATAAGACCTTTAATGCCCGACATCGATTTATAGACTTCGATGACTTCATCTGTCGACTTCATGAGTTTCCGCGCTGAAATCGAAACATAGTTGCCTTTTCCAGACGGCTTTTGAACGATCGTAAATTTGTGAGCATCAAGGTGAACCAGGATCTGGTCCTTATCCTCTGTTTTTACGATGAACTTAAACTCGTAAAAATCGGGCCACCGATAAGATTCATCGAGTAAGCTTCTGAATTTTTCGTCTGACATGATAATTCCTCGGAAATGAGTATATCCCAAGTCCCTGTATTTCACACTTCCTTTCAGAATATCGAAGCCTTGAAGAGGCAGTCTACTGTTAATTTTTCCTAATGGAATGACCGAAGAATAACTGTCATGACAAACAGTCTGATTTACACATGGAGTGTGTATGAAAAAGTTAGGGATGCTTTTCTTTTTCCTGGCGGGTTTTTCCGCTGAGGCCCAAACTTTTAAGCACATCAAGTTGACCAAATCCTATGATCAATACCTGAACCAAACTCAGCTAAGAACAAACGCACTCTCTCGGAGTAGCCTGGCCCCCGATCCTTTCAAAGAAGTGATTCGAAATGCTGTGCTTGGAAAAAAGAATCGTGTTCCGGTTCAAAAAGGTTTATCCCCTTTTCCTCCGGCCGATGGAGAGGAGTCCCTTCTCTATGAACAAATTCGTGACCAAATGGAAGCTTCTCATCAGCAAATTGGTTTGGCCGAAGTCTCGGAGCTCGACCGCATTAATCGTCAGTTTAATCTTGGGACTTCGACGTTCGCTGGATTTAGCTGGCAAAAACCGGTGGGTTCAGTGCAAATTTATGCCGATCGCCAGGTGACACCGAACGCTTTCACTGAAGATGAGAACGACGTCTGGCTCGTGACGGACACCTTTACGATTGAAATTGAAGCGACCACATTTCTTGAAAAATTAAAAGAAGCTGGTGTCGTCGACGCTGGGACCGATATCGGTGCGTTCGCAGGACTGACTTTTAAACGGGTATACCGTTACGATCACTACGCCAAAGATTACATGACCGGTCTGTCGGTAGATTTCTCCAAGCTCTTCCTTCCCTTCCTGATTTTTAATGCTCAGGGTGTGGAGAAAATGGGAGATAAGGAAATCATCAAACGTCAGGATCTCTGGACGGCAAAAGCTGGAGGACTCATCACCACACCTCCCCTATACGGTCTTTCCTTCTCGGCCGGTGTTCTCGCCGAACATGCCTTCGAAGCAGAAACGAGCATGCAAGCCTTGCAAAATCCTGACCCATCCGCGCAGGCCATGATCATGAATGTCTGGAGCAAGAGTTCAACCATCGCTGGGGCGACGGCGACTCTGCAACTCGACTTTTTTAAACTCCTTCAGATCACTCTCCTTCGGTATGATCTTTCTTACGAATACGCCAAAGGCAAGAACTACGTTCTTTCCATGAATAAGAACGACATGAATCACGTAAAAAACAACGCCGATGAACTCGCGGAATGGAAAGGGATTCTCAGAGGAAGAAGAGATGTCAAGCACCTCGAACCGTATGTCGTTCGTCTCGACGAAGTGACCTCGGAAGCGATTGAGACACACGGATCAGTTCTTCTTTGGGGAAAAATATCTAAAAATAAAATAGAACAGAAGCGGGTCATCAAGGACGGAAAGGTTCATACCTTCTATAAGAGTTACGCGTCCAACGTCCGCTACGTGCAGAATCTTCTTTCACGATTCATCAACGCAATCATCTACAAGCTCTTGAAGCTTCCGATGGGAACAAAAAATGTTGCCATCTATTCGAAGAATGTCATTCTCCAGTACGAGGACTCGCATCCGCAGTCAACCAATCAGGACATCCTTCGAGTGCAGAACGAAGAAAAGTTTTCTTTCTCGATCGTCCAGAGTTACGAAGCCCACGGCATCTCAAAGGCCTATGAAAAAAAGTATAAGGAAGACGTCATGTGGTTTGTGGATCAATTCACCACACTTCCCAAAGACTGGCCCGAGCGCATTAAGAGAGGCGAAATCAAAGGGCCCGTGCGCGTGGAATCAGATCTTAAAGTGGAGAAGGCCGGCTTCCTCTACTTTGCCGCTCTCTCCGCGGATAGTGTTTTCGGAAGCATCGTCAATGTGTGCAAATCGCAGAAGCTCGCTGAGTGGACGGCCGAAACAACGCGAGGGAAACTTCTCAAAGAGACTCCGAAAACCAATGCCGAAAAATGCGTAAAAAAAGTCGGACTTAACTACCTCGCCTTCCGCGAGGACTACGCCGCAAACTTCAAGGCACCGTCGCTCCGGAAGTTTAAAGACTTCCTGACCCAGTACTATAAGACGACAGAAAACATCACTGCGCTCAACAACCTCTTCGGTCTGGAGAATACTTTTATTTCCGGCCGTCTTTCAGGAAAATTCTCCGATGGAGTCATCCGTTCCATCCCATTTGCCAATGGACAATTCCGTGGGAACGGGGTTATTGATAACTTCCTGAGGGCCAATCAAGGTCCGAGCCCCGCGAGCATCATGAGCAACGAAAATTGAAATTAGTGAATGTCAAAGAAGCAGAAATAATCCTGGGACACAGTGGGGTCGTGGCGATTCCGACTGAGACCGTTTACGGTCTGGGAGCTCTCATTTTCGGACGCGAAGGTCTCGAGAAAATATTCTCCATTAAGGAGAGACCTTTCTTTGATCCCCTCATCGTTCACGTGCCCTCCATCGAAAACGCACGTCTGTTGTCTTCGAACTGGACCGTCGTTCATGAAGTTCTTGCTTATAAAGCATGGCCTGGTCCTCTGACACTTATCACAGAGAAATCGGACATCGTGAATCCGCTCATTACTTCCGGATTAAACTCTGTCGGAGTCAGATGCCCTGATCACCCGCTCGTCCTAGAACTTTTAAATAATTTGGGGAAAATGGGATTCATCGCTGCCCCGAGTGCGAACAAATTCGGAAAGACCTCACCCACGACTGCACAGCATGTCTTCGACGAGTTCGGTGGAAGTGTTCCCATTCTCGATGGAGGTCCGTGCCGAGTGGGAATTGAATCCACTGTGGCGGGGGTAAAAGAGCGCGCGGGAAAATGGATCGTGGAAATCTATCGCCCAGGTTTTTATACTGCCCAGAAATTAAAAGATATCCTGAAACAAGAAGGGCTCGAAGCCGAAGTTATCTACGCCGAAAGTCCCGTGGCCCCCGGAC
Organism: Bacteriovoracaceae bacterium; assembly: GCA_947440875.1. GTDB lineage: Bacteria > Bdellovibrionota > Bacteriovoracia > Bacteriovoracales > Bacteriovoracaceae > Peredibacter. Next base: position 11,176 of record CANETG010000009.1, on the reverse strand, counting down.
AACTCAAGCATCATTACATGCCGAAAATCCCTCTCGTGATTGTTCCCGCCACATTTCAGTGGGAAAAAGATCAGGGCCGGATCGAGGAACTCATGGGATGCAACGTCACTCGACCGGCCTTCTGGGATCAACCCGAGAAATCAGAAATTGCGAGCCGCGAACTTTACGAATCGATGAGAAAATTTGATTCCGGAGAGTTCGATATCATCATCACGAAAAAACTCGCCACTCATCAGTCGGAAGACTGGATGGGAATCTGGAATCGTTTGGAGAAGGCGAAATCTGGAAGTTTAATTAAGGGGCGATGAATTCTCTGGCGAAATTCACCCATGACGGAATCATGCCGACGGGCCCAAGTGAGCTTAAGACATACTATACCTGACTCTCCGTAACGGATACTCTTTGTCTTCGGTGGACTTTTCGTCCTCATCACCCACTTCATGAAATTTCCTATAAAATAATGGGGATGAGAATTCTCCTGATTTTCCTATGCTCAATTTTGTCCACTGCCCACGCCGAGATCAACATTGAGAGGTTTGAGATTTCAGGCGACTATGGTTTTGCCTATCATTCAATCGAGGGTGAGCAAAAAAGTAATAAGTCACGGGGCCGGCTCACGTCTCCTCAGTTTCCGTATTATAATGGAGCTCTCACAATACGTTTAACACAGAACTTGGGGATTCGCTTTTTCGGTGGAATTCATTTTGTCAGATTCGATGAGCCAGTCGGGACACAAGAATTGAAAAGTGAACAGAAAGAACTCTTTCATTACGGTATGGAAATCATCACCAAAACGGGACCAAGCTCTCGCATCGGTTATTTTATCATGCAGCAAGAACGCCCGCTCTACTTCACAAAAACACCTAACGAATATGAAGTCATCAAGAATCAATTCGCTCAAGCTGGGCTCTCCCTTACCCTTCACCAGAGACGCAGAATCGGCGTCCTTTGGGGATTAGGCGCAAAAGCTTTTGCTCTGTTTCCCGTTGAAGGTGGGGACATCGTTACCGAGAGCGGTCTAGGTGGTGAGGGTTTTGCCAGAATCGGATACATCGGTCCTCTGGGAACGAGTTATTTCATCAAAGGCTTTTACCAGATCGCCACGGCACCAAACGCAGAGGTTAACTTTACTCATGAAGTTTACGGTTACGCTGCTCAGATTAATTTCACTTTCTAATCTTAGAGATTTTCTACGGGTCCGTAGGAGATGTGGGTTTCAACGGAGTACTTGTATTCAGCGCGGATCCTCTCGTCCGAAAGAACGCTGTTACTCAAACGGATTCCGTCCATGAAGCCGATAAAAAATCTAAACCCTCCGTCATTTGCGATGAATCCGAAACTATCGAAGTAAGTGGTCTTAGCACCCGCCTCACTTATTCCGGTACCGTTTAAGACTCCGTTGACGTAGAAACGAACAGCTCCGGTCGTCATCTCTCGGCTCATGGTCACGTAACGCCAACTATCGTCATTGACGAGGAAGCTCGACCTAGCAGCGACACCATCCCCCGCGGCGACCCCAATAGATCCATTAGCTCGGATGAAACCAAAGAAGATGTCATTAGTAATACCGCCCTTCTCTACTCCAGTGATCCCCGGCGCACTCCAAGCGACGTCATTTCCCGTCTGAGTGGTTCGAACCCAGAGTGAAAGGGTCGACGTATAGCCGATGATCGAAGAAAGATCAAAATTCGTATCGATCGACGAGGAGCCATTCACATAAATGGCATTCCCACTTGGGCCCGCGCTGTTTGTGACAGTTCCTACAGGAATACCGTTTTTCCCTGAGTTGGTCGCATCGTAGTAATTGACACCCACTCTATCCATGTTCCAAACACCCGAGAAGCCGGACCAAGTATCAGCAGAATTTTGTCCGTCAGACGCCAGGGCATTGTTGTAGTACATGTAGATGATTCGCTGAGAACTTGCTGCCAGATTGGGAATCCGTACCCAAACAAGGCTCTCGCCGCCCACGGTCCAGCTTTCAATATCGTAGGTCAGAACAGTCGTGTGATCATCGAGAGTAAACCGGACGTCTATCCCGCCAGATTTGAAATCAGCGTAATTGATCCGAGAGGAATTAAGCCGGACAAGAACCTGCATGTTCGTGTGGGCACTCGCCTGATCAGAGTTATCGATCGTGACCGGTATCCGTTTTGTCCAGGCGGTGTCCCACCAAGTAAGGGCCGCCTCATAACTAATGGTTGCGGTGTCCGTGGTGAGTCCCGTCGACGCGAAAGTGTGGACGACAGACTCAGTGGCGAGATTTCTTACGTAAACAGTCGCTGTCTCCACCGTCGCAGGAAGGGTGGTAGAAGTGATGATTCCGGTGCAAAGTGAATCACTGTAGAACACAGCGTTTCCATTCTGAGAAAGATTCACCGTCGTCGCCGTGGCTCGTCCGGCCTTGAGACCGTTAGCATCCACGAGATCAACCACGATCGGATGACACTCGCCTGATTGAAATTCGGCGGGAGGATTCACATTGACTCGTGTCGGTCCACCGGAGGTCGATATGCTTTTTGTGGTCGATGCCAGTACCGTCGCTGGGGTGAAGAGGAGAGTGAGAAACTCGTTGGCAGTGGTTGTCTGAAAATACACAATTTTCGAACTTGTTCCGTTGTTCATGACAGTTGAAGTCGCGGTGGTCGTACAAGTGGCGTTGGAATAGAAGATTCCATTTGTACCGTTATTTCTCACAAGATTCACGGTGATGTTTGCCGAGACGTTTGCTTGTGTACCACTGACAGTTTGAGCAATGATCGTATAGGGAACACACTGGTTCGTCGATACTCCGCTGGGCCCAGTCACAGCGATCTTCGTGGCCACCAACGCGTCCCCAGTACCAGTGATCGCTCGAGAAGTGGACACAAATGAAACCCCATTGTTGTACCGGATTGTGACGAAACGACTACTCGTGGTACCTGTGGTCGGAGTGAAGGTCAGAACGATCGAGCAGGATCCTGTGATCGTTGTGGTACACGTTCCTCCTGTCCCAGGGAATGCTCCACCCTTGAAGGTAAACGGTGCCGCAAGCCCCGTCTCAGTGATCGCCGTCGCATTGGCCGAGCCCGATTTATTAATGACCATGGTGACATCGGCCGATCCCCCCACAGAGACGATTCCGAAATCATAGGTCGAAGTGATCGCAAAAGTTAACACGCTCGGAGGTTCATAGGTTCGGGTGAGCTGAGTTGCGGCGGCACTCGAGTTCCCCGCGGCATCCAATGCGGCAGCTGCGGACATATTAACGGTCACGAGTCCGGAACTCGAAGGAGTAATGGAAACATCGTAAAGGAGCCCGGAGACTGCAGTAAAACCGGAAGTGGTCGCGTTTCCTGGGTTAAAATCACCAACCCCCATTCCGCTAACTGCTTCACTGAAAGTCGCGCGCACAGTGAATGGGGAGTCGGAAGTGATGTTGGGCACCGCAGAAGAAAGGGCCACTGTCGGGGCAACCGTATCTTTCAGCACTGTCCGAGTCGCCTGGGTGGCAGAGTTTCCATTCACGTCTGTATGGTTAGCGGTAATTAAAAGAGTCGCACTATCGGCAGCGGCGGTGACGTTCACAGTACCAGTGCTCCATGCACCAGAGCTACATGTTGGCGTCGCTGTGACTCCCCCAATACTCACACTCACTGTTCGAGTGTTCTCAGAGCATGTTCCACTCACGGTGTAGGCCGTGCTTCTGAAAATGTTAATGGTCAACGGTGTCGTGATAGCGACTAACGGGTTGGCTGTATCTTTCACGACGGTGGTAGACGCCGACGCCGAGTTATTCGCTGAATCTGTGTGACCCGCGGTAACGGAGACACTTCCGGAGTCGGCCACAGCGGTGACATTCAATGCCCCGCTCGTCCAGGTTCCCGAACTGCAGCTTGGCGAAGCAGTCACTCCCCCGACGTTGACACTCACGGTGCGGGTGTTCTCACTACAAGTACCAGACACAGTGTAGGCAGTTTTATTGGTGTTATTGATACTCGGCGAAGAAGTAATCGCAACAGTTGGTAAGACAGTATCTTTGACCACTGTCGTTCCTGCTTGAACTGCAGAGTTTCCTGCTTGATCAGTGTGGTCCGCGGTGATGAGAAGCGATCCAGAGTCAGGATTCCCGGAGAGATTAACTGTCACAGTCCAAGTGAGAAGTGTGCAGGTGTAAGTCGTATTCACACTACCGACATTCACTGTGACAGTTCTTCCAGTCTCAGAACATGTCCCACTGACTGTGTAGGAAGCTTTATTCGTATTATTAATAACAGCAGGAGAATTAATTGCGACCGTCGGAAGACCCGTATCCTTAGATGTCGTCGCACTCGCTTGAGTCGCCGCGTTTCCAACGGCATCCGTATGGTTGGCGGTGATTGAAACAGAACCGCTATCAGCGACTGCTGTCACGTTGAGAGTTGCTGACCACGTCCCGGTCGTACACACGGGAGAAGAAGTCACACCGCCAACATTCAAAGATACGACTCGAGTATTTTCAGAACATGTCCCAGTCACTGGGTACGCAGCTCTGTTTGAAACATTAATCGCCGGTGATGTAGAGATCGCCACCATAGGAATCACTGTGTCTTTCACGACGGAAGTCGTTGCCTGTGTCGCAAGATTTCCTGAAGCATCAGAATGATTGGCAGTGATGGCAATCGAAGCGCCGTCCGCCACTCCGGTCGCATTCACAGAAGCCGTCCAAGCACCGGACGAACACGCAGGAGTGGCACCCACACCACCAACAGAAACCGTTACAGCACGGCCGTTCTCAGAACAAGTTCCGGAAACGGAGTAAGCCGCTCTGTTAGCTAATGTTATTGGCGAGGGAGCAGTGATGGCGACAGTAGGATTATTTGTATCTTTTATGACCATGACACTTGCTTGAGTCGCGGCGTTTCCTGCGAGGTCAGTGTGATTGGCGGTCACGGGAACCCCAGCGCTGTCAGTAACCGAAGTCACGTCTAAGTTAATGGTCCACGCGCCCGTTGTACAAACGGGAGTCCCAGAAGTGGTCCCCACTGTGACGGAAACATTCCGGGTGTTCTCTGAACAGTTCCCGGATACGGTGTACGTCGCTTTATTCGTATTGTTGATGATCCCAGATATTGTAATACTCACTGTAGGAACGACAGTATCTTTCAAAACGTTTGCCGTGGCCTCAGTGGCGTTATTGCCAGCGGCATCCGTGTGATTGGCGGTCATCGCAATCGATGCGCCATCGGCCACAGCGTTCACGTTGAGTGTGGTCGACCAAGCGAGCGTAGTACAATTTGCAGATCCCGAAACTCCTCCGACATTGATCGAAACAGTGCGAGTGTTTTCTGAACATGTTCCACTAATCGGATAAGACGTTCTGTTCGAGTTGTTAATCGCATCGCTCGAAGTAATCGCCACAGTCGGATTCGTCGTATCTTTGGTTACAGAAGTCGAGGCCTGAGTGGCAATATTACCGGCCAAGTCCGAATGATTCGCGGTAATCGAAACTGGACCGTCACTTAAACCACTCACATCGACTGTCATGGTCCATGCTGACGAAGTACAGACGGGAGTCTCATTGATACCACCGATGGAGACAGTTACGATTCGGGTATTTTCTGAACAGGTTCCGCTGACAGTGTAAGAAGAATTGTTTCCATTGTTAATCACACCCGGTGAAGTGATCGCAACTGTTGGGTTCGAGGAATCTTTGGTGATGGTTGTAGACGCCTGAGTGGCGGCGTTCAGAGCAGTGTCGGTGTGATTTGCTGTGATCGAAACGCTGAGACTATCAGCGACTCCGTTCACGTTGAGGGTCGCGGTCCACGCCAGTGTTGTACACGTCGGAGTGGCAGTCACCCCACCAACATTGACACTGACTGAGCGAGTATTTTCCGAGCATGTTCCGGAGACCGTGTAAGCAAGTTTGTTGGCATTGTTAATGGCCGTCACTAAATTTATCGTCACTGTTGGAATGACAGTGTCTTTGAGTGCATTGGCATTCGCCTGGTTGGCATTGTTTCCGGCGGCGTCTGTATGGTTTGCTGTGATCGCGACTGCTCCAGTGTCAGAGAGCCCTGAGGCATCGACAGCGGCAGACCAGGTGAGAGTGGTGCACGTTGGAGTCGCAGAAATTCCACCCACTGAGACGGAGACAGTCCGAGAATTCTCTGAACATGTACCGCTGACAGTGTAGGCAGTTTTATTGGTATTATTAATCGCCAGTGGTCCAGTGATCGCCACTGTCGGGACCGTTGTATCTTTGGCAATTGTCGCTGACGCCTGAGTCGCATTGTTTCCGGCAACATCGCTCTGGTTAGCAGAGACTGCCACCGACGCTCCGTCACCCACGGAGGTCAAGTCGAGGGTTGTGGACCAGGCATTGGCAGAACATGTTGGTGTTCCAGAAATACCACCGACACTGACAGTGACGGTGCGGGTATTTTCTGAGCAGGTTCCGCTGATCGGATAGACAGCTTTGTTGGTGTTGTTGATGGCAATTGGTGCCGTCAACGTGACCGTCGGAATCACAACATCTTTTAAGACCGAAGCCAACGCCTGAGTGGCACTATTTCCAGCAGCGTCTAAGTGGTTGGCAGTAATCGAAACAGATCCACTGTCGGTAACTCCTGTGACGTTGAGTGTGGAAGACCAAGTTCCGCTTGAGCAGTTAGGAGTTCCGGTCACACCTCCCACATTCACACTCACAGTTCGGGCATTCTCAGAACAGGTCCCACTCACTGTGTAAGCGGCCCTGTTCGAAAGATTAATGATTGGTGAAGAAACAATAGCGACGGTAGGAAGGGCGGTATCTTTGGCGACTGTGGCCGTTGCCTGAGTGGCATTATTTCCGGCAACGTCTGTGTGATCAGCCAGAACGGATACGGAAGTACTATCGCCGATTCCACTGACATCAATACTCGTTGACCAAGTGAGAGTCGTACACGTTGCTGAACCCGAAACTCCTCCGACTGACACGCTCACCGTTCTGGTGTTTTCTGAACACGAACCACTGAGTGGGTATGCCGCTTCATTGGTATTGTTGATTGCGACAGGGGTAGTGATAGACACAGTCGGATTTGAAGTATCTTTCAGAACAGTCGTCGTCGATTGAGCAGCATTGTTGCCGGCAGCATCGGTGTGGTTTGCTGTGATCGTCACCGCTCCACTATCAGAAACAGAAGTCACGTTCAGAGTCGCAGACCACGCGCCTGTGGTACATGTTCCCGACCCGCTGACAGCACCTACTGCGACGGTCACTGCCCGTGTGTTTTCAGAACAGGTTCCAGTGAAAGTATAGATAGCTTTGTTGGCGTTGTTGATCACTGGAGTCGAACTGAATCCGACCGTCGGGATGACTGTATCTTTGAGAACTGTCGTATTTGCCTGAAGGGCATTGTTTCCGTTTCCGTCGTCGTGATCGGCAGTGATGGAAATGGAGGCGCCGTCACCGAGACCACTCACGTTCACAGAAGTTGACCAGGCGAGAGTCGCACAGTTAGGAGATGCGGTGACTCCACCTAGGTTCACATCAACAGGCTGACCGTTGACAGAACAAGCACCACTGACCGGATACGCATTTTGATTCGTACTATTGATCGCCGTGTTCGATGTAATTGAGACAGTGGGAATTCCTGTTATTTTGCTGATGGTTCTACTCGCCTGGGTGGCGTTGTTGCCGGCAGCGTCTGAGTGATTCGCAGTGACTGAAACTGTCGCAGCATCTGAGACTCCGGAGACGTTCATCGATGCTGACCACGCACTCCCTGTACAGTTTGGAGTCGCAGTGACTCCTCCCACACTCACGGTGACTGTTCTGGTATTTTCGGAGCACGCTCCTGAAATCGGATAGGCCAGCGCATTCGTCGAATTAATATTCGGATATGAAGTTATTGTGACTGTTGGATTCACTGTATCTTTCAGCACTGCCTGGGTCGCCTGGGTGGCGGCGTTCAAAGCAGCATCTGTATGATTGGCCGTGATGTTCAATGAAACGTTATCCGCCACCGAGGTGACGTTCATGGTACTCGTCCAGGCGCCGGTGGTACACGTCGGAGTCGCACTCACGCCACCGATATTTACAGTGACGATTCTCGTATTTTCAGAACAGGTACCGGTGACAATGTAGGCCGCTTTATTTGAGTTGTTAATGATCGTTGAAGATGTGATCGAAACAGTCGGGATCGCCGTATCTTTGAACACGCTGGCAGTCGCCTGAATCGCATTGTTTCCATTCACATCACTGAGGTTGGCCGTGATTGAAACGGAAGCATTATCAACCACTCCAGTCACGTCAAGAGTTGTTGTCCACGTAGAGGAAGTACACGTCGGAGTTCCGGAAATTCCGCCGACGCTGACAGAAACTGTGCGCGTGTTTTCCGAACAGTTACCACTTACTGTGTAGGCAGCTCTGTTGACAAAATTGATGACCGGAGAAAAAGTGATCGCCACTGTCGGATTCGTTGTATCTTTGATCACCGTTACAGACGCCTGAGTGGCAGCGTTGAGAGCAGTGTCAGTGTGATTGGCAGTAATCGCGACAGATCCACCGTCAGCAACTGCTGTCACATCGATCGTCGAAGTCCAAAGCGAAGAACTACATGTCGGAGAAGCGGACGCACTTCCCACACTAACAGAGACATTCCTTCCATCCTCGGAGCACGTCCCACTGAGAGTGTACGTTGCTTTGTTTGCGTTATTAATGAGCGGTGAAGAAGAAATAGTCACGGTCGGGATCACAGTGTCTTTCATGACGGAAGCCGTCGCCTGAGTGGCAGCGTTCCCAACTGAATCTGCATGATCGGCAGTGATTCCCACAGAGCCGTTATCAGGAACTGCAGAGACGTTCAGTGTGACAGACCATGCAGTTGCCGCACACGTAGGAGTTCCCGTTACTCCCCCAACGTTTACGCTCACAATTCTCGTGTTAACACTACAAGTACCAGTTACCGTATAAGCGTTTCTGTTTGTGTTATTAATGAAGGCTGGTGCCGTAATGGTCACCGTTGGAACGACAGTTTGTTTGATAACTGAAGCCGATGCCTGAGTGGCATTATTTCCGGCCGAATCAGCATGATTGGCAGTAATCGATACGGATCCACTGTCAGCTAATCCTGAGACATCAAGAGTTGCAGACCATGCAGTCGCCGTACACGTTGGTGTGGATGAAATTCCTCCGACACTCAGAGAGACCGCCCGAGTATTTTCGGAACAAGCTCCGCTCACGGTGTAGGCCGTTTTGTTACTGTTGGTGATCGTTGGTGAAGAGGAAATGGTCACGGTTGGAATAACAGTATCTTTAAAGACTGTTGTCCCTGCTTGAACTGCGGCGTTCCCCACATCATCAGAATGGTCGGCCGTAACTAAGAGCGACCCCGAGTCAGCGTTGGCAGAAACGTTCAGAGTGGCAGACCACGTGAGAAGTGAACACGTCACAGTTCCGGTGGTACTTCCAACGGCAACAGAAACAGATTCACCTGTGTCGGAACAAGTTCCACTGAAGGTGTAAGCAGTTCTATTTGAGTTATTAATCACTGGGGTTGAGGTGATGGAGACAGTGGGAAGAGCGGTATCTTTCACAACTGTTCTTGATGCCTGATTGGCATTATTTCCTGCGGCATCGCTGATATTTGCAGTCACGGAAACAGATCCACTATCTCCGATTGAACTGACGTTAAGAGATGATGACCATGTTAAAGCTGTACAAACAGGTGTCGAAGTCACTCCCCCGACATTCACAGAAACCGTTCTCGTATTTTCAGAACAAGCACCACTGACTGTGTACGAAGATTGATTGGTCCCATTAATTGCCGGGAAACTCGTAATTGTGACAGTGGGAATGACAACGTCTTTAATGACATTCACCGTTCCTGGGGTCGCCGCATTTCCCGCAACATCAGTATGGTTAGCTGTAATTGTTCTTGAGGCCCCATCAGTCACCGAAGTCGCGTCCACAGTGAATGTCCATGCCAAAGCAGAACACACCGGAGACCCAGAGATACCCGCGACACTCACTGAGACATTGCGGGCGTTTTCTGAACAAGTCCCACTGACCGTGTACGCAGTTCTATTCGCATTATTAATCGACGGTGCTGATGAAATGGTAACTGTTGGGATAAATGTATCTTTAAGCACATTCACAGAGGCCTGGTTGGCAACGTTCCCCACTGAGTCTTGATGATCGGCTGTTATGGCGACAGACCCTGCATCGGCAACTACTGTGACGTTGACGGTTGTCGACCACAGAAGACCGGAACACGTCGGTGTCGCACTTACGCCGCCGACATTCACCGTCACAATTCTTCCATTTTCAGAACATGTCCCGTTCACCGGGTAGACAGCTTTATTTGTATTGTTGATTGCTGTTGACGAAGAGATTGCCACTATCGGAAGAGCGGTATTTTTCACCACATTCAGAGAGGCGGATTTATTGTTTGCCGCTACGTCTGTGTGATTTGCGCTTACAGCAATAGATCCACTGTCTGAAACTGCCGTTACGTCTAGTGTGGTTGTCCACGAACTCCCTATACAGATCGGAGTTCCGGTCACTCCACCGACACTGACTGTTACAAAGCGAGTATTTTCACTACATGTCCCACTGACAGTGTAGGCCGCTTTGTTCGCATTAATAATAGTCGGTGCACTTGCAATAGTGACAGTCGGAATGATTGTATCTTTGAGAACAAGAGCCGTTGCCTGGGTAGCGGCGTTGTTTGCGGCATCTGAATGATCCGCAGTCACAACGACTCCACCAGCGTCTGCGACCGATGTCACATTCATTGATGCCGACCAAGAGAGAAGCGTACAGGTAACGGTCAAAGTCACTGCTCCTACTTTCACGACGACATTTTCACCAGTGTCTGAACAAGTTCCGCTGACCGGATAAGCAGCACGGTTAGAAAGATTGATCGTTGGTGCAGATGATATCGCCACATTTGCACCGACCGTATCTTTGGCTACAGAACGAGTCGCCTGAGTCGCAATATTTCCTGCGGCATCATTAAGATTTGCTGTCAGCGCCACAGAACCACTATCTGAAAGTGCTGAAACATCAAGTGTTGTCGTCCAGGCCAGAGAAGTACATGTCGAAGTCGCGTTTATTCCACCGACGCTGACACTGACTGTTCTGGTATTTTCAGAACATGTCCCGTTGATTGTGTAGATCGTTTCATTGGCGATGTTGATAGCAGGAAATGTTGTGATCGCGACCGTCGGA
>CANETG010000008.1 GCA_947440875.1 Bacteriovoracaceae bacterium | reverse complement strand
GGGCGAAGTTCAAGGTTCTCGGCTTATTGACTCAAGGTGAATGCAAAGTGGATTTGCCTGCTAACCAGATTATTAGGGTCCAGTCCCTTCAGGACGCCTTCCAAAAACTTTATGCAATGAAAATCATCAATATTCTTATGGAAGGTGGACCAAACCTGGCCGCAGAGATGATGAAAGAAAATCTCATCCAGAGAATTTCTCTTTTCATGAACCCAAGTTTTCTCGGCGACGGCTTGGGAAACATCGCCCCGTTCGGTCTCACGAACCTTCATCAACGACCAAAACTCAAAAATCTTAAAACAAAAATGTTCGGTGAGGATCTTTTTCTCACTGGGAGGATTTCTTAAATGTTCACAGGATTAATCCAGGAAATGGGGACGATTAAATCGATAACGACCAACACGGAAGGAAAAGAATTTGTCATCGAGGCGCCTAAACTTATTCAAGAAATCGGGATCGATGATTCGGTCGCCACGAACGGAGTTTGTTTAACGGCAACGAAGATTTTAGGAAATACCTTTCGGGTCCAAGCGGTTCACATGACGCTTGAGAAGACTTCGATCGGGTATTTAAAACAAGGAGATAAGGTCAATCTTGAGCTTTCTCTGCGTCCGACAGACCGGATGGGTGGGCATATGGTTCAGGGCCATGTGAATGCTCTCGGGAAAATAAAGAACATTGAGATCACCGGGGCAAATTGGGAGATTCAAGTGGAATTCCCGGCTGACCTTCGTAAATATATGATTTCTGAGGGCTCGGTTACTCTCGACGGGATCAGCCTGACCATAGCGAGGCTGGGGATGAGCGAACTGACTGTGGCAATCATTCCACACACTCTGGAAAAGACTACACTCGGATCCAAAAATGTTGGAGACTTCCTCAATATAGAGGTAGATATCGTAGCCAAGTATATCGAGAACTTCCTTCGCTTTGAGCAAGACAAAACCAAGAAGGAAGAATGGGCGCGGAATTTTTTTAATGCAAAATATGAAGACTGATCTGAGACCTTTAGATTCTATTGAAGACGCCCTCGCCGATCTGCGTGCGGGGAAGATGATTATTGTCGTCGATGATGAAGACCGTGAAAACGAAGGCGACTTCGTGATGGCCGCGGACATGGTCACACCTCTGGCGATTAACTTCATGGCAACTGTCGGTCGCGGACTCATTTGCACACCTGTCTCAAAAGCTGTCGCCCAAAAATTAGATCTCCCCCTTCAAGTTCAAACCAATACCGCCTCTCTCGGGACGGCTTTCACAGTCACAATTGATGCTCGCGAAAAAATCTCAACGGGCATTTCCTCGGCGGATCGGTCGTACTCCATTAAACTCATGACTGATCCTGGGACAGTGGCCAGTGACTTCGTCCGTCCGGGACATATCTTTCCGCTCATCGCCAAAGATGGCGGAGTGCTCGAGCGTCCAGGTCACACAGAAGCGTCAGTTGATCTCTCGCGCCTCTGCGGGTTTTCTTCTGTGGGAGTGATCTGCGAGATCATGAATCCTGACGGAACGATGGCACGCATGCCTGAGCTCTGTGAAATCGCGACACAACATGATCTCAAAATGATTTCGATTGCTGATCTTATTCAGTATCGCCGAAGTCACGAAAACCTTATCTCTCACGTGGAATCCGTTCCTCTTCCGACGAAGTACGGGGAATTCCAAATGTATATCTTCCGCTCAGAAATCCTCAAGCAGGAACATGTGGCGATCGTCAAAGGCAGTCTCGCTGGGACTCCTCTGGTTCGCGTTCACTCGGAGTGCTTCACCGGAGACATCTTCGGATCCTTCCGGTGTGATTGTGGTGATCAACTTGATCGCTCGATGAAGCTCATCGAAGAATCCGGAAACGGCTTGGTGATTTATTTGCGTCAGGAAGGAAGAGGCATTGGACTTTTCAATAAAGTGAAAGCTTATCAGCTGCAGGATAAAGGAATGGATACTGCGCAAGCCAATCTCCATCTCGGTTTCCCGGTGGACCTTCGTGACTACACGATGGCCGCGCAGATTCTTAGTTACTTCCGCGTGACTTCCATTCGTCTTCTCACGAACAATCCCCAGAAGATCGAGGGTCTGGCGAGACTCAATGTGAAAAACATCGAACGCATTCCTCTTGAGATGGACGCTCATCATAAGAACGCGCAGTACCTCTTTACGAAAAAAGTAAAGCTCGGGCATCTTCTCACTCAGAACTTTTTAAAACAGTAGGGTCATATGAAAATCGAAGGCAATCTCTCAGCATCAAAACTTAAAGTCGCGATTGTGACGGCCCGTTTTAATGACTTTATTACCTCAAAGCTTCTGGGGGGAGCCATCGACGCTCTCACGAGACATGACTGCCATCCCTCCGCGATAGATGAAGTCTTTGTCCCAGGCGCGTTCGAGCTCCCACTCGCTGCCCTTGCTCTGGCCGAATCAAAAAAATACGACGCTGTGATTTGCTTGGGTGCGGTGATTCGTGGATCCACTTCACATTACGATTACGTTTGTAACGAGACGGCCAAAGGCATTTCTCACGCAGCTCTTAAGACTGGTGTGCCAGTCATTTTCGGCGTTCTCACGACGGATACGATTGAGCAGGCCATCGAGCGCGCGGGAACCAAGGCCGGAAATAAGGGCTGGGATGCGGCGATGGCGGCGATTGAAATGGGAAATCTCATGCCGAAGCTTCACGGGAAGTAAAAGAGTTCACTCCCGCGACCAAAAATTCAGTAAGTCTAAGATAATCAATCTCAAAACGTGAATCTGAAAGATAGCATCTCTCAGATCATCTTTTCCAAGCGACAAAAACTTTCGAAACTGGTCACCATCATCCCGTCATTAATCTGTTTCTCTTTCCCTTCAAGTATTACTTGATAGAACATCGGAACCTTCGTTCTTTGCTGGAAATAATAAAGATGGGGAGACGGAGTCTGATCCTTGAGTTTGCACTCGACTGCAAATAACGGAATTTTGTTTTTTAGGACGACAAAATCGACTTCTCTTTTGTCCGTATCGCGGATGTACCGAAGTTCCATCTTAAATCCATTCACATCTTCGTGGTAGTGACAGAACTTCAAAAGCTGGCAGGCCATCATGTTTTCGAAGCGAATCCCCTCATCCTCAATCTGACTCCAGTCCCACAAGTAAAGCTTCTGCTCTTTTTTGACGGCACGAATTTTGGGAGACCCAAAAGGTGGGATTTGAAAACAGTAGTAGAGAGAATCGAGGATATCGATCCAGCGTCTTGCCGTTTTGGGATCGACTTCCAGATCTTCGGCCAGAGATTTCACTGATAACGGTGAACCTACCCTACGTGGTAACTCCTCTGCTAAAAGCTCAACCTTGTCGAGGTCACTGACATTTTCTAAATCACGAAGATCTGTTCTGACAAGTCTTGCCGTTCTTGTTCGATGCCATCGTCTGAGTTCACGCGGATCTTTTTCACTAAGTGCCTCAGGAAATCCACCGAAGGTGAAAAGATCTTTTACATTCTGAGGAGTATTTCCTAACTCTGGAAGAGAATACGGATGAAGCCGGTAGTAATGATATCGGCCGAGGAGAGAATCTCCACCCTTTCGAAAATGATCAAGCCGAGCAGATCCAGTGACAAGAAATGAATGCGTGTTTTTTAAGGTATCGTAAAAACCCTTGATCAGATTTCTCCAGCCTTTAAGTTTATGAAGCTCATCGAAAACAATGAGCTTTTGCGACCGGGGCCAGTTTCTTTCTTTAATACTCTTTCTATCTTCATTTGAATCCCAATTCATGTAGGCCAAGTGTCCGTCACGGTAATTGTTAATCAGACTTTGGGCCAAAGTGGTCTTACCAACCTGTCTGGGACCGCCTAAAAAAACCATCTTTTTCAGAAGGTCATTCTTAATGAATTGAGACAAATAGCGTATTGGTAATTGGGACATGACTCCATTTTACTCATGAGTAAAATGGAATGCACGCCATTTTACTCATAAATCCTTCGTAAGCCATAATTTCAATAATTTAAGTTGATTCGCTGAAGTGGAGTAATAATCAAGCGAAGAAGATAAGACTTCCGTTAGGAACAGAATCACACACTACCGTCTCAGCAACAAAAATCACCAGTAATTTGTCTTACAAGCCTGACGATGATCACCATTCTGGGCCATTTCGATAAGTGCAATGGCCCAAACATTATTAAGTCAGAAAACTAAAGCATGAATTCGTCATGGCCTTGAGTGCGTAATAATTTGGCCTGCTCGAGGGCCTTCAAAGCACCGGCCGCATCAGCGCGTGAGATAGCTGCTTCAGCGTCTTTCATCGCGATCAAAAGTTTAGAATTGAGTTCTAAATAGCGTGCCGTCGCGAGCTCGCGATTAGGAAACCTTGAGAGATCAGGTAAAACAGTGGCAGATTCTTCTGCCAGCTTAACAAGCTGACGGGCACTGGCAAGTTCAACGGCACTCACACTTCCTTGCGCTACTGATTTTCCAAGAGTCTTAAAAATCTGACCCATCTCTTGCATAATAATTTTTAGTTCACGAGCATCATCAAACGCTTGAGCATTTGGTGCAATACTTACGATCGCAACAAGGCAGGCAAGGATAAAAGATTTCATTTTGGTTTCTCCGTTGTTCTATGAACTGATTTAAAATTCTGTAAATATTCAATAAGACTCTCGCGGTCTTCTGTTGTGAGTTTTGCTGTTCCGGCACGAACGACTTTATACATATCTCCGGTGACTTGATCACCCTCGGGAGTTTCTCCCACTGTGAGGAAAAGTTCCCAATCTTCGGTCGTCCATTTGCCCAGGCCTGTTTCCCTATCGGGGGTGATGTTTCCTGCGACTTCTTTGCCATCAAACACTGCGCCTGCCATCCACTGACTCGTTCTAAGACCGCCCAGTTTATTTCTTGGCGTGTGGCATTCAGTGCAATGAAATGCCGCTTCCACTAGGTAGGCGCCGCGATTCCATTTTCTGGAGCGAGTGAGTTTGGGCCTAAACTCACCTTGATACTTAAAGGTGCGCACTTCGCCAGCGGTGAGATGTTTTGTCTTAAAATTAAGCTGACGCCAAAAGAACATTAAGCGGCGTTGATTGTAAGGGAATGCCACTTCATGCGGTTTTGAAGCGACGGCTTGGGGTGCCAGGCTATTCAAATAAGCGCGAATCGCCAGCACATCACTGTCACTCATTTTTGTGTAAGCACTAAATGGAAAGGCAGGATAATAATATTGATTCTTTGGAGAAAGCCCACGCTTGACTGCTTTAAGGAAGTCTTTGTCACTCCATTTCCCAATACCAAACAAAGGATCTGAAGAAATATTGGGAGCATAAAAAGTTCCAAAATCTGTACTGATCTTCACACCACCGGCCAAGGGAGTGTTGCGGTCAGCAGTATGGCAGTTTAAGCACCCGGACACTTGGGCCATGTATTTACCGTGCTCAATCACTTCATGTGAACTGGTTTGAGCGAAGACTGAGGTGATGAGGCTAAAGGCTATCAGAATAATCATGAATGCCTCATCTCACGCGAGAGGTCATTAAGCTACAGTTTGCTTTGGTGTAGAAGCCTTTAATGCCCGGAGTATGAAAAAAATAGTGACCTTCGAAACTGCCCCATTTGAATGGTGTTGGGTCAATCATTAGTCCCCAGAGGTTTGAAATCTTATCTTAGAGTTAGATTGAAAACTCGTCATTTCAAGATTGAATTTCCCAATAAGCGTTTAAGTGTCGTCGATTAAAATGACTAAGATATTGAATTTTATTCTCTAATTTCTGGGGAAAGCTTATTCAACACCAATATAGTAGGGCAGTTAAAAAGGGATCTCAGATTTATGTTCTGGAGCAGCTAGGCGGCTTTGGACTTCATCTTTTAAATCCGTCGTGACGTCACTTTCGTGAACGTAAGAAACACCAAAAATCACAGCGATGAGAACCAATACGAGGGGGAGAAATTTCATCTTTTTATCCTTTGCCCTAAGGCAGTCTCATTATCCCAGATTGAGCGTCAAATTGAAAGATCTTGAGATTTGATCTAAATGCTTAGCATTAAACGCCTGACTTTGCTTGCCAATCAGACAGCACTCCCCTATAACAACTTCACACTTTTTCTTTGCGAGGATGCAGGCTCTTTGGGAGAGGTGATTTTATTAATGTTTCCTGCAACCGCCTGAAGGAGAAATTCAATGGCAAAAATCGACATGGGGCGCTCGCGCTTCAAAATTCAACGCCGACTCGGTGTTGAACTTCCGGGACTCGGCAAGGCCGGCGCTCTCGAAAGAAAACCTTATGGTCCAGGTCAACACGGTATGGCCCGTAAGAAGCTCTCAGATTACACGGTTCGTTTGATCGAGAAGCAAAAAGTGATGTTCAACTACGGTCTACGTGAGTCTCAACTCCGTAACTACGTGAAGAACGCCAAGAAAGTTAAGACTCAGTCATGGGTTGATGTCATGATCATCAATCTTGAATCACGTCTGGATAACTTCGTTTTCCGTTGTAACTGGGCGCCTTCAATCCCAGCGGCTCGTCAGATGGTTTCTCACAAGCACATTAAAGTTAACGGCAAAACTGTTAACGTTCCTGGCTTCAAAGTTTCCCCAAATGATGTTGTCGAAATCACAGACATCGGCGCTCGTTCTGGAAACTACCTCCAGGCCAAGCAGCGTCCAAGAATTTCTTCAGTTCCTGCTTTCATTACGAAAGAAGCTGTCGCTGAGAAAGAAAAAGCGAAGATGGTCGCAAAACCACTCGCGGAAGACATCCCGTTCGCGTTCGAAAAACGCCTCGTGATCGAGTACTACTGGAAAGTTAAGTAATACGAATTCAAAAAAAAGGGCCCCTCGAAAGAGGGGCTTTTTTTTTATTCTTTCTTGTCTGAATTTTCTCAATCCCCAACGTGACCGAGTTCTGGCCTAGAATCCGAAAAGATCTTTGAGCGCGAATGCTTCGGTCGCCAATTCATCTAGCCCATCTGCCACCTTTCTCGGGGGACTAGCTCCCCGATACCCGCGGTACCAGACCTCGGTAATGAGGTTGTTCAGATTCTCTTTCAGGTTATCCCGGATATAGATTCCGTTCACCCCTTCGTTGAGTCTAAGCTGTGCTTGAATAAGATCAGCATTGGCACGAATGTACGCCAAAGCTCCCCTGGGATCTTGTTCTTGATACATCTTCAGGTAGGTCTGCGCGATGACTCTTGCACCCGGACGATAGGGGTTAAGCGGTTCGTAAAAATCAAAACGTGTGGCCCTTGCCACCAATGCCTTTTCATCTTCAGTGAGATCTGTTCTTCCTGAAAGTAAACTTCCCAGCTCAATGCCTACGGGTCCGAAGACTCCGGCGGAATTAACAGCGAGATAGGCCATCCCAAGATTGTTTGTCGGATTTTCTCTGAGATAAGCAAGCGATGCTGAAAGTGCCTGCTCTGAGGCATAATTCGCCTCCCCATAAGCGGTGATGTCTCTTAGATACTCCGGATCAGTGAGGGAAGCGTAATCTCCTCCGCAAACCCGGCACGCAGTATCGGTTTTCTCAGGCGTATCACGAGGTCCAGGGAAACAACATTTTCCGCAGGTGTAGGAAATTTCCGGATCAACTCCGTGCCTATTCCCCAGATGATGAAGCTGCTCATGAAAGGCAGTTTCTTTGAATTGGAGAAGATCCTCGGGAACTGTGGGAACATCCTCTCTTAGGATGGATGGATTAAAAGAGATTCCTGGATGAACCAGAGGAAGAAATCTCTGAGCATCTTCTCCTCCGGTTGTGGCGTGGGCAAGAGTGTCTCTTCCCCACCCATAGCTGGTTTCATTGCAGAGGATCTGAACATTATTGGTCGAAAGAATTGATTCCAGAGCTGAAAGATTTTTTGCAGCTCCCCGCATGCCTTCCTGGGAAAGCCTCGTTAAGCACTGGAGTCCCGTATGGATTGATTCACGGATGGCAGGCATCACCCAATCTTTACCGGGACCGGTGCAAGAGCGGTGAATTCTGTAACCAAAGTCAGTGGCGACGTAATCATCACTGCGAAGGCACGCCGACTGAATATTCTGCGCTAATGTCTCGCTCTGAGAGGATATCGCAGCAACTGGACAATCCTCGCGTTTCTGGTCGATGGAAGTTTCTGTTTGATAATTATTATCCCAGATCCCATCGTTGTTCTTATCCACCTGAGTGAAAACGATCGTCTTTTTAGAGACGTCATGATTCCAGTAGGTGATTCTTTTTTTTACTGATTTACTATTTTTGGCAATGTCCACGATCTTGAAAACTTCTGTTTCCGGATCAAGGATCGTTAACTGATCCATTTTTCCATCAGCATCCAGATCATACTGAGTCTCTATCAGTTTTCCGTCGCGGAACTTTTCCAGGTAGTCGACTTTCTTGTCTTGATTAAAATCAAAAGTGAGAGTGTCACCAACACGCTTCATCTGATACGTGGGAGCGCCGGCGAAAACTGAAAGGGAAAAGAAAATAAATACAAACAAAGTCATAAAGACTTGATCGGTAATCAGGGAACTAACTTGAAAAGACTCAGGATTCTAATTGCTGTCCTTCCGCAAGGATTTGGGCGTGGAGATGTTCGCGAAAGGCCTTCAGCGTATGAATCGACTTCTTCATGTACTCATCGGCCTTCTTAAGCCGTGAAATCTCGTCGGCCATTTCGGGGTGAGAACGCTCAATCATCGTCAGAGCACGATTGATGGAGGCATCCATGATCGAAAAATTATTCGCGAGATCGTGGATGTATTTCCGATGTTCGTTCAGATCCATAAGTCCTCCCTGAGAGTTGGAGCCGATATTAGTTTGGGGGAAGAATCGTTTCAAGAAAAAACGGGAGCCTAACGCGGGTGTTTAAGTTATTTTTATTCATAAACTGTTTCCAATCTTCTATAATCAGACACAAATAGAACGCCAAAAAGGATTTGATTATGTCTCATGCCGCCGCTCATGGTCACGAGCACCATGCTCAAGAGGAAAGAAAAGATCCTCAATTAGGAAAAGCTTCCATCGGTAAAATTGCGATGTGGATCTTCCTTGTGACCGATGCGATGTCTTTTTCTGGGTTTCTTCTGGCTTACGCCGTTCTTCGCTCAACGACGGACTGGCCTGAACCAGCCAAGTATCTAGGAATCAACCTTTCTGGGTTTGCGACCTTCATTCTCGTCTGTAGTTCTGTTTCCATGGTTCTTGCTATTGATTCTTGTAAGCACAAAGACAGAAAGCAGATGCTCAACTGGTTAATGGCGACGATTATTGGGGGAGCAATCTTCCTGGCGATTCAGGTTTATGAATACCAACACTTGGTTCACTCTGGAATGACGCTTTCGAGCTTCGCCCACGGAAACAATCTCTTTGCTTCAACATTTTACATCGTCACAGGCTTCCACGGTCTTCACGTTCTGACTGGAGTGATTTATCTGTGCTGCGAATACCGGTTTGCTCTTCGCGGAGACTACGACGGTGGGGACTATAATCGCCTCGAGATCTTGGGACTTTTCTGGCACTTCGTGGATCTCGTCTGGATTCTTGTCTTTACCTTTATTTACTTACTATGAAGATAATGACTTCACTCGTTCTATTCATTCTCCCTTGGACAGTTTGGGCATGCCCGAACTGCCATGAGACTGTGAAGATGGCGGGTGCGGAACCGTCGGGGCCTCCGTGGACTCTGATCATTCTCGGAATTTTTGTCGCTTGTACTTACATCCCTTTTTATTTTTTCTTCCGAATGACTAAAAAGTACGCAACCCATAAATTTGATGAGAACTGAACACCTCCCCCTCATCAATGCCGTCTTCAATTCGCTGTCCACTATTTGTCTGATTCTCGGTTACTATTCCATACGGAAAAAGCGCGAGTTAGCTCACAAAAAGTTCATGATTTCGGCGTTCAGCTTTTCGTCTATTTTTCTTGCTGGCTATTTGACCTATCATTACCACCACGGCTCTTCGATTTTTCCGGACCTGGGTTGGATCAAAACTCTTTATTTATTGATTCTTGTGCCTCATGTAATCCTGGCCGTCGTGATGTTACCGCTCATACTCACAACGTTTTATCATGCCTTCCAAGGCAATCGGGAAAAGCACAAAAAATGGGCCCGCGTCACTTTTCCTATTTGGGTCTATGTTTCGTTCACCGGAGTCGTGATTTATCTGATGGTTCACCAGTGGTTTAAGGTTTAAAATATACAATGATTATACTATTCTTGAGGCTAATCATTAAGAGTTGAGAATTATGACAACGACCACACAAAGCTCGCTTCTGTTGTCTGAGAGAACACACACCTTTATCGGAGACATGCTTTCGTTAACGAAGCCTCGTCTTTCGTCACTTGTCATTTTTACGAGTGCCCTCGGCATGTGGCTTGCTCCGGGATCAATTAGTATTATGCACGCAGTGATTTCCATCGTTGCCACCTCTGGACTCGTGGGCGGGGCCTGTGCGATTAATTGTTACCTTGAAAAAGATATTGATAAACTTATGGACCGGACAAAAGATCGTCCCCTTCCAGCGGGTCGGATTTCAGAAACAACGGCACTTAGTTTTGGACTCGCTCTGATGGGTTTGTGTTTGTTGGTCCTTTATTATTTCATCAATCCTCTGACTTCTATTCTCGGATTCATTGCAGCTGCGGTTTATATTCTCCTCTACACTCCGCTAAAAACGCGGACATCTTGGGCGCTCTTTGCGGGGGCGATTCCTGGGGCGATTCCTCCCCTCATGGGCTGGACGACTGTAACCAATTCGATTGGTGTTTTAGGGGTGATTCTTTTTTCGGTTCTTTTCGTTTGGCAACTTCCCCATTTTCTCTCGATCGCGATCTATCACGTCAATGACTACAACCGCGCGGAGATTAAAACGCATCCGGCGCACATTGGAATTTCGGCGACGATTCACCGGATTGGTGTGTATACGCTGGCGCTCTTTTTTATTTCTCTTCTTCCTTTTTATATCGGTGCCGTCTCTGAAGGGTACAAGTTCGCAGTCCTCCTCATGGGCGGCGGATACTTCGTTTATTCTCTCTGGGGACATGCTCTCGAAGAAGGATCTCCTGAGCTGCTCCAGTGGGCGAGAAGGTATTTTTACGGATCGCTTGTGTATCTTCCGTGCGTTTTTATTTTCATGATTTTTTTTAGAATTAGTTAAGACTTTAGATAATTAGTTTTTTTCAAGGAAAACAGAATGAACTGGTTTACCCTTTCGATGCCGCCAAAAGATATTTCAACCAACGGTCACTTGATCGACGGTCTCTGGAATTACACAACGGCTCTTTGTATCTTTTATTTCGTGTTGGTTTGTATCGGCCTTTTCGGGTTTTCATTTCTTTACTCCCGGAAGCGGAACAAAACTCCGTACTACACTTACGGTAACAAAAAGCAGCACATCATCGCGACAGCTGTGGTGGGAGCGGCGGTATTCCTCACGATCGATTTGAACATCACTCGTTTTGCGAGTAACGATCTCCTCAATACCTTCTGGAAATACCCAGACCCTAAAACGGAAAAAGTTCTTCGCGTGGAAGTCCTTGCCCAGCAGTGGATGTGGTCTTTCCGTTACGCTGGCGAAGACGGAATTTTTGCGACGGATGATGACGTGGTAACGAACAACGATCTTCGCGTTCCGGTCGGTACCAAAGTTCTCTTCCACCTGACTTCGAAAGACGTGATCCACTCATTCTTTGTTCCGAGTGTGAGAATGAAAGTCGACACCATTCCAGGTCGAGTCACCCGGATTTGGTGGGACGCAAACATCCCGGGAACCTACGACATCGCTTGTGCCGAGATGTGCGGAAATCCGCACTATCTCATGAAGGCACAGCTCACCGTTTACACCGAAGAGAATTTCCAGAAATGGATGAAGACTTCTCAACTAATGGCCAAAAACACTAATGACCCTGAGAACAAGAACCTCGCCTGGGGTTGGAAGTGGGAGATATAATATGAGCGGCGGTTACAACGAAATTCACCCAGAACCTACTACCTTCTGGAGCAAATACATCATCTCTTTCGATCACAAAGTGATCGCTAAGCAGTTCCTTTGGTACGGAATTTTCTTCCTCGGTCTCGGCGGACTCATGGCGCTTCTTATTCGCTGGACTCTCGCGTATCCAGGAGTGCCTGTTCCAGTCATCGGCTCCATTCTTTTTCCTAACTCGGCCGGAGTCGTTCCTCCTGACACGTACGCCATGCTTTTTACGATGCATGGAACGATCATGATCTTCTACGCGATTACTCCGATTTTAATTGGGGCCTTCGGTAACTACTGTATTCCTCTTATGATCGGTGCCCGCGATATGGCGTTTCCGATGCTGAATATGCTGTCCTTCTGGTTTGCTTTTCTCTCGGGTGCTGTCCTTCTTGCTTCCTTCGGACTTCCTCTGGGAGCGGCGGCCGGAGGTTGGACTTCCTACCCGACACTTTCCACTTTGGTGGGACAACCGGGCTTGGGGCAAACTCTTTGGTCGCTGGCGATTTTCCTCTTCGGTGTTTCATCGACGATGGGTGCAGTGAACTACGTCACCACTGTGATCACTCTGCGTGCTCCAGGCATGGGCTACTTTGATATGCCTCTGACGATTTGGGGTCTTTGGCTGACAGCGATTTTGAACGCGATTTTTGTTCCGGTTCTTTGTGCAGGTGTCATTCTTCTCATGCTTGACCGCGTTTTCGGAACAACGTTTTTCTTGGCAGGAGCTTCGGCGACTTCAGGAAGCGGGGATCCGGTTTTATTCCAGCACGTGTTCTGGATTTTCGGTCACCCTGAAGTTTACATTCTCATTCTCCCAGCTTGGGGAATTGTTTCTGACCTTCTTTCATTCTTCTCAAGAAAGCCTGCGTTCGGAGCAAAAGCAACTGCTCTTTCGATGACGGCAGTGACGATTCTTTCGACTCTGGTTTATGGTCACCACATGTTCACGACTCAGATGAGTCCCCTCCTCACTCAGTCGTTCATGACCCTCACGATGACGATCTCTATTCCCTCAGCGATTTTCTTTGCCAACTGGCTCGGAACAATTTGGAAGGGATCCATACGCTTTGATTCTCCGATGCTTTTCTCGCTCGGAGTTGTTTTCGTCTTCGGTCTCGGAGGACTCACGGGTCTTCACTTAGGAACTGTCACCACCGATCTTTATCTTCACGATACGTACTTCGTGGTTGGTCACTTCCACTACACGATGGCGGCGTCGGTTCTCCTCGGAGGTTTTGCGGGAATTTATTTCTGGTTCCCGAAAATGTTCGGAAGAATGATGAACGAGTTGATGGCCAAGATCCACTTCTGGGGAACGATGATTGGTCTTAACGGAGTGTTCTTCGGCATGCTCATGGTTGGTTACGGTGGGATGCACCGTCGTATTTATAATCCGTTTATTTATGAATCGCTCCAACGCCTCATTCCGATCAACACGTTTATTACAACGTCAGCGATTGTGATGGGTGCTTTCCAGATTATTTTCGTGATTAACTTCCTCTACTCACTCAAGAAAGGACCTAAAGCTCCTAACAATCCTTGGGATGTGGGAACTCTTGAATGGACGATCCCGTCACCACCAGTTCATCACAATTATGACGTGATCCCTGTCGTGAAATGCGGACCGCATGAATTTGGTAACCCGAATCTTACAACCGGTCGTGATTTCCAATATCAGACTGAAGATTTAGTGAAGGCGTAATTAAGAATGAGACGAAGCGAAATCCAGCACGGCCTCGGAATGACCATGGTCCTGATCTCAGGCACCATGCTCTTTGCGACCCTACTTATGGGTTACGCTGTTTACCGGACTTCGGCACCAACTTGGCCTCCAGCGGGAACTTTGCCCGTGAAGCTTGTTTTTCCTCTGTTGAGTACGGTGTCGATTCTTCTCAGTTCTTTTTTTATGCATAAAGTTCGCACGGAATTTGAGGATTTAAAAAAAGCGAAATTGAATCTCGATACGACCCTGGTTTTAGGCTTTCTTTTCATGGGTCTCCAAACACTTTTCTGGTCGGAGTTGAGAAATTCTGGACTCCTTGTGGGCTCAGGCATTTTTTCTTCGATCCTTTACGGCTTTACTTGGATTCACGCTGCACACGTGGTGATGGGTCTTTTGTCTCTCCTGTGGCTTCGGTTTGTTCTCAAAGTAGAAACAAGAAATCTTGATGTGAAGGTGCTCAACGTTGAAAAGTTCTGGCACTTCCTCGGGATTATCTGGTCGATCATGTTTTTAACACTTTTTATTTTATAAGATTTGTAAGGATAATTTATGATGAAATTTCAAATGATTCCTCTCCTCGCTGCCCTCCTGATGATTGTCAGCTGCCAAGAAGGCGGACAGTTTAAAACGGGAAGGATTCTCGCCTCAAAACAGGTGAGTGCCGAAACTCTCAATCTCGGAAAGACAACGTACATGGAATACTGTGTGCAATGTCACGGGATTAACGGAGACGGTAAGGGTGTTTCTTCCACCGGAATGTTCCCCCCTCCGCGGAATTTCAAGCAAGGGATTTATAAATTCGGAAACGTCGTGGCCGGAGAGCTCCCGCACGATGAAGATTTCTATAAGATCATTCGCCACGGACTCAAAGGTGGAGCGATGCTCCCATGGGATATTTCGGATAAACGTCTCGATGCTGTCACTCAGTACATCAAGACCTTTGCTCCTGAAGCTTGGGAAGGCGAAGACAAAAAGCCGGGAACCAAATATGACATTCCCGTTGATCCCTTCGGCGAAGGTCGTAAACTTGAAGCGATTGAAAAAGGGAAACGCGCTTACCACATCACAGCAGCTTGTATTCAGTGTCACCGTGGTTACGAAACAAAAGCGGATATCTCGAATTGGAATAAAGAAATTAATAAAGTTCCGCTCAAAAACGATGAGTTCGCCGCAGATCTTTATCTCCTGAAACTTCAGGACAGTGATTACGATTACAAAACCATGCCACCCGATTTCACTTATCACCATGTCCGCTACTCACACACGACGGAAGATATCGTTCAGCGCTTAATGTACGGCGTGAACGGTTCAGGCATGCCAGGTTGGAAAGATGTTGTGACGGATGAAGAACTTTGGGCACTGGCGTATTACGTACAGTCTCTGAAAGAGCTCCGGAACAACCCGGCCCGTGAAGATCTTATTTTGAAACTCGACAACCAGTAAGGCTAAGTGATGGAAGCGACTATGGATCAAACACTCAAGAGAGAGCCGAATTTCGCCGCGAAACTCGTGTCCTCAAAGCTTTTTTGGGTTCTCGCTGTGAGCTTCCTTTTTGCCTATCCCGTAACAAAAAGTATGCTTCGCCAGCTCCCACCTGATCTTCCGATCCTCGGTAAACTTCCCCCTTTTCAATTTATTGCTGAAAACGGAGAAAACTTTGGGACGGAAAATCTTCGTGGGAAAGTTTATGTGGCGAACTTCATGTTCACGACATGTACGACTTCGTGTCCGATTCTCTTAAAAAAAGTTCAAACGGTTCAGCACCGGATGCGTGGGGTTCTCGACCGAGCGGCGATTGTTTCATTCACCGTAGATCCTGAAGTCGACACACCGAAAGTTCTTTTTGAGAAAGCTCGCGAAATGAAGGCCAACCCCAACGTTTGGAAATTCGTAAATGGACCGATCGCAGAGACGAAAAAACTTTTGGTCGATGGATTTAAAGTGCCTGTGGGTGAGAAAGAATTAGCGGGATCAGTGATGGATGTCGCCCATTCGAATAAACTGGTTCTCGTTGATCAGGAAGGTCAGATACGTGGTTACTATTCCATTGAAGGCAATGGCATCAATATGATGATGATCGATATGGGTCTTTTGATTAATCAAAAAAAGAAGATTTAAAGAGGAGATATTTGTGAGTGAAGTAAAGCATGCCAGTCATCGCCGCGAGTACTACAAAGTGTTTTTTATGCTCACCGCTCTGACGATTGTTGAGCTTATCATTCCGAACATGACACTCTCAAAATTCGCGAAAGGAAGCTCCCTGACTTTCCTCGCCCTTGGGAAGGCCGGTATCGTCGGCTGGTCGTACATGCACTTAAAAGACGAAACGAAATGGATGCGCTTCATTGCTCTTATCCCGATTTCGGCATTTTTCTACGCGTTATTCGTCGTTCTTGAATCAATGTATCGGTAATTGGAAGGAAGAAATATGGAAAATCCTCAGACAACTAAACCAGTTTTTCAGTCGGAATCATCAGTGATCAGTCACCCGTATCGCTTTCCTCCAAAAGAAGAGCAGATGAAGCTTCCGACATGGGCACTGCTCTTGATTCTTATCGTCGCATTCTTTATCCTGAAATTTTTCATCTACATCGCAGATGAAAAGCGTCACGGTAAATAATAAATTTTCTCAGTTTTTACTTAGGCTAAACTCAATATGAATTCTGACAGTGGTTCCTATATGCTTTCCTAAAAGGGGGAGCCTATGGCCACTGTTACTCAACATCCTCGGCAACACACAAACGACAATCTTGAACTCTATGATTCATCGGAAATGCTCACCGTTGTGATTGGTTTTGTCATGCTCATCCTCGCTCTGGCGGGGATCATTGACCCTAGTTTCCTAGGACTCGAACTCTCCCGGATGCACTGTTTTGTCCTCGCCGCCGGCGGAGCACTCTCCGTCTGGGCGGGATTTACATCGGATGAAAACCGACAACGCGCGTACAAAGTGAGTCTCACACTGGGGATCTTCTTCTTAGTGAATCTTATTGCAGGAATCATGCTTCCCGAGGCGGTAAAAGACCGCTCAATCTTTAACGAAAGTCTCGTGCGAGACATCGCTCCCGGATTTCTTGACCTGAGAAATTATGACCACTTTCTCCATGGCTCACTGGCGGTCGTGTTTATGATGGATGCACTTTCGTGTTATAAGCGAATGAAAAAGCTCTCAAAAATGGGCCCTTCCTAGTTTCCTTGTAGGAGGGGCGAGTTATGAGATATAACCCCTCCCATAAAGGAAACTTATGACTGAAAAAACGATGATTCTTGGGAAAGATGCACCTCTTGAGGAGACCATCACTCGCCTCAAAAAACTACTTCTGGACTGGGGTTTTGATGTGGAGGAAGCTTCGTGGCTCAATCCCGTTCCGAACGTTTGGTCGGTGCATATCCGCGACCGTTACTGTCCCTACTTATTTACTAATGGAAAAGGCACCACCAAAGATTCAGCACTCGCCTCTGCGCTGGGAGAATTTTTTGAACGCCTGAATTGTAATTACTTTTTTGCTGATTTTTACTTGGGCGACACTGTCGCCAATTCCGAGTTCGTTCATTATCCTCAGGAGAAGTGGTTTCCGCTGAGTGAAACGATGCCCGCTGGACTCCTGAACGATGAACTCTGGGACTACTATGATCCCGAAAGAGAACTGACTCCCGAGCAACTCGTGGAAACGAATTCCGGCAATTTTGAGCGTGGGATTTGCGCTCTACCCTACACGCGCCTTCTCGACCATAAAACTTTCTTCATTCCGATGAACATCGTGGGAAATCTTTACGTCTCTAACGGAATGTCAGCGGGGAATACGAAAACTGAAGCCCGGGTTCAGGCCCTCTCTGAGATTTTTGAACGCGCGATTAAAAACCAAATTTTGGCCGAAGGGATATCTCTGCCGGAAATTCCGAAGGAAGTTTTGAATCGGTATCCGAAAGTGATGGCCGCGATCGCGGAACTCGAAGCTCATGGGTACCCGATCATTTGTAAGGATGCTTCTCTGGGTGGGAAATTCCCTGTGATCAACGTGACCCTCCTGAATCCGAAAGAAGGAACCGTGTTCGCATCCTTCGGAGCGCATCCGAAATTTGAAGTCGCTCTTGAGCGCACTCTCACGGAACTCCTCCAGGGAAGACGCCTTGATCAACTGAACGTTTTCTCGCCTCCGACGTTTGAGCTTGAAGACGTGAAAGATCATCTGAATCTTGAAGCTCACTTCATCGATTCAAACGGTCTTCTTCACTGGAATTTTTTAAAGAAAACTTCTGATTATGCATTTACCGATTGGAATTTTGGACGCGAGACAACTCAAGACGAGTTCGACACGCTCGTTGATATTCTCCATAAGATGGAGAAGAACGTGTATCTCATGGACTTCGAACACCTCGGTGTTTACGGGTGCAGAATCCACGTGCCCGAGATGTCGGAAATTTATCAGCCCCATGATCTTGCCTGGGATAATAATAATTCGGGGGCCGATCTTCGCGCCGAGATTCTGGGAGTTCATGAACTCACGCAGGATGAACTCATGAGTCTCCATGACCGGATTGAAGACAAGGGCTTCGATGACATGCTCCTGGTCGTTCACGGAATCGGTGTGATTCCAGACGCAGGAACGATGTGGGCCAATCTCCGCTTCGGAGAACTGAAAGCGATGATTGCTCTGGCGGCTAAAAATTACGAGCTCGCCAAAGCGGGATCGGAATGGTGCCTTCACTTTGCTCCGCTGACTCCGGAAAGACGACTCCAGTATCTTTGCCTCGATACTCTTCTTCAGGTGGAAATCGACGATGAACTCAATGAAAATGAATTCCTGCCGAATGTCGAGAGACTCTACGGGAAAGATCTCGTGGAAAAGTCCCTAAAACTCATCGGTGGGTTTGAGAAGTTCGATGGCCTTCATGAGTCAGATATGAATCTCCAAGGCTTTGAGATGCACCAGAAACTCATTAGTTCGTATGAAAAACTTCAGCGCGCAAAAAGCATCTGGGCGCAAATGAATTTAAAATGATTTTCGGCCCCGAATTCAGAAAAACTTTTGAACTCCGGGGCATGAAATTTCACATCGCAAGCCTCACCCCCGCTGATCGCGCTCACATTCAAGCGGGGCTCAAATACATGTCGCATGAAAGTATTCGCAACCGCTTCATGGGCAGTAAGCGTGACTTCACTGAAAAAGAACTCGATTACCTCACGTCCCTTGATGGCCTTAATCACTATGCTGTCGGTGTGGAAGAGGCCGAAGCCCCTCACCGCGGAGTGGGCGTGATCAGAATGGTGAGGAGCGAATCTGATGGAGAGGAAGCTGAAGTGGCGATTACCATCATCGATGACTACCAGAAAAAAGGACTCGGCTCCGTTCTCTTGGATGTGCTATTTCTCGCGGCCAAGGAACGAAAAGTATCGAAATTTTCTTTCACATTCTTTGCCCAGAATGAGGGCATCATGAAGCTCATTGAAAAGAAGGGTGTGCCTTTAGTCATTCGGTCTCACGATAGTGTGAGAATGGTTTTAAAACTCAACGAAATGAACGAGGAAATGATTAAGTCGAGAGTACGATCAATCCTTCCGGAGATTGGTGGCAGTCACTAAAAAGTTTTTTAACGTGCGCTATTCTCATCTCACTTTGCAGTTCATTCCCGGAGCACTCCATCTGCCCCAGTTTCCTATTATTGGTTCACAACATTTCTGGGCCACAGTGGTCTGAGATTCATCTTGGCAAAATTTTGTATTGGAATCGTTCGTGGCACCCATGTCGCCTCGATTAAAACTGCAAACGGCCCTGCTCTTACTGCAATCACCATAAGTGACATCCACAAATCCAGATTGAGCAACGACGGTCATCTTAGAAGACATGCCTTGAATTTCTTTAGGCCTTTCTCCGATACCGAAGAGGTTGATATGTCTGACGACTCCCTGATTCTGATTTCCTGCAAGAACAAATCTCACATTCGGAAAACGGATTGAGAGTCTTTGGGTTTCAGACTCGATAGCTGAGACATTGTTGAACACGAGGCAAGTAGATCCATCGTAATGAATTTCCACTGGCCTCAAGGCAGTCGAAGCTTTCGAAGCAAATTGAAAAACGGTGGTGTAGTAATAAGAAAGTCCGTGATTGGCGCCAAAAGCAGTGACTTTACGGCAGCTCAAATCTTTTTCAAAACTCACTTGTTGGTGGGAAGGAAAAATGACTTTCTTCGTGCACTCTAATCGACTGCTATTTTCTCTTAACCAGCGCTGGCATTCAGACGTGGTCGATTTGTCTGTCGTTTCCGCGATGCAGAAGCAGCAACTCTCCTCGTCTGCACTACGGGCAAAAGAAATGGTAATGAGGATCATGAAAGTGGTGAGAAGAAAGGATTTCATCTTCCCATAATGATTGAAAATCCCGAGGGAAATACGGATTTTGGAATTATTACCCTACTGGCAAAATTTTAGACATCCAACCCTCGGGAAAATCCGAGGGTTTAGTATAAAATAATCGGGTTAGAGGAGGTTTCTTAACTGCTGTTCGGTCAATGGGAGATGCTTGGGATTGGCCTTCACGGAACCATTGGAAGAGTTCTTCCCCCAAATGTACTGCTCAAAATCCGCTGAGAGATCTAGACCCGAGAAAAACTCGAGATTATTTTTAAAATGCTCGGTCGTCACGATCGTCTGATTGTAGGCCGCGAAATACCCTCTCAAAAACGCCTTGAGCCCTCCCATGTCCTGAAGTCTGTAGTCAAGGTATGCAAAGAAGGCGCGTCCGTATTCATACGAACGGTCGTCTGTGTTTCTTTTGTACGCTGATTGGCGACCGATGTTTGATCCTGAGAAGCTCACAGAAGGAAGTCTCTGGTATCCGTAATCTCTCCACGACGCGATTCCTTCATCCATCCAGCCGTCATCTCCACTGGCGGGCATCACACCTTTAGCGAAATACGAGTGAAGCATTTCGTGATCAAGGGCACCGATCGAGGTTTGAGTCGCACCCGAGTGCTCCATTCCCCCACCGGGAAGAGTTCCGTAAGCGATCCATGAAGAGTGCGCCCATGGGCCATAATCTTTTTCAAGTTCCGCCATGATTTCTTTCGAGTACTTCATGAAGTCACTCGTTTTGAGATAGGGTTCAGAGTAAGCGATCATTTTGAATTTTCTTCCAGAGATCGATGTGTATTCCTCTTCGATTCTTCTTTTCGATCCTTTGGGAGTCATGTGGAAATAGAGTGAGGAAGAAGTGAAGTAGGCCGGGTAGTTTATCCTCCACGTCGTGGGAGATGTCTGAGTGATGTCACCGTTAACGTAAAAGTCCATCGAAGGTTTTTTATTCCCTTTAATTTCTACGTTGAAGGTCATTGGGAACTGATCGTACTCGAAGTTTGTCGGGAGATACTGCTCAAGAAACTTACGGTACTTCAAGTCGCGAATCCAAAACGCTGAACTGGCAGATTTTCCACTACTCGAAAAAGAAGTGTTCGCAGAGAGTGTGTTTTTCAATTCGAGAACATGCGCCCCAGGAGTGGTCAGAGAGTTCACGAGGCGAAGATCCTGTCCGTAGGGATCTTTGGCGTTACTGTATTTGACTTTTTTTCCATCGAGCCAAATGTCATAAGGATTGGGGATGACATCGAAAATCGGAAGACCTTCGGTTTTATTTTCAAACACAATCCGTGACTGGACTGTTGCCACTTTCGATTCGACGTCGAAGGTTAGATTGTAAGAAGCTTCTTTAATGTCAACGAAGACCGCTCTCCCCCACTTCACTTCAAAATCGGGAGGCGCCAGATGTAGATTGGCAAACGCGGAAGTTGAGAGAAAAAACGCGAGTGAAAAAATTTTTTTCATGGGACTACCTTTGCAGTTTTGTACTCACACGCCCGAGTCAGGAGCCAGCGGAAAACAGGAGCGGCCGTGCTTGTGAGTGATTTTTCGGGATGATATTGGACACCAAGGGCGGGACGATTGAGATACTCAATACCTTCGGCGATTCTTCCGTCATTGGACCAGGCAGTGACTTTCATATTGGGATAATCAGATTCATTTTCAAGGTAATACGGGACCCTTAGGCCTTGGTGATGAAGCTTAAAACCCTTGAATGTGTCGTTGCGGTAAATGTCATCGAGGAGTGAATTTTTTTCGAGGTGAATGCGGTCAAAGAGATAGCGGCGATTTTTAATTCCTAACTCGGTTTTGATATCGAGGTAAAGGGGAACCCCCTGACCCACGGTCATCATCTGCATGCCACGACAAATTCCTAGAAGTGGAAGCTCAGAGTTTTTCTCATTGCCCAGGTACGTGCGAATAAAGGAATACTCAAAAGGATCGCGGAGATTGCTCTCAGCATTTACATTTGCAAGACCACGATTCGCCTGAAGATACTCTCGCAATTCCCGAGTGACACTGTCGGAGTAATAATCGGGATTGATATCCGCTCCACCCGGCATCACGACCGCATCCACTTTCGTCAGTGCAACTTCCAGCGGGCCAAGATCGCGAAGATCGACAATTTCGATTTTGTGGCCAAGCGCCCACGCAGAAAGATTGAGTCGCAGTTTGTAGTCAATTCCGCACTTATAAGTGCACCCGATGACGAGCTTCGTTTTGAGTGGGAGTTTGCAAGCAATGGCAGGAGTAGAGAGGGCAAGAAATAGAATGAATATTTTTCTCATACTCCGATTGTAAGACAGTCGCCTTTTCCCTCAAGGACACGACGTGTTAGGCAAGAAATATCTCTTATGAAAAACCATGAGTTTAGATTGAGGCTTACCGATGGGAAAGCATGGAACAAAATGAACTTAGGAATTTTTCCTTAAGGCTAAAAGACATAGCAAAAGACTTAAGCTTTCTTGGTCATCCTCGTTTTCCGCTGAAAACTCTCAATCAAATTTTTCCCCAGCATAAAAGTTTCATCTCCCAACTTGAAGACGTGAGTCTCCCCTTCCCCGTCGATGTGCCCACCAAAAGGGGCGCGATGGATGCGTTCATGGAGGATCTCGCACGGAGTGATCTTTCACTTCTCATCAAACGAATTTTCACGCAAAGGATTCAGGACTATCACACGCTCCTCACCATGATGGAAAATTTTGATACGCCGATGTTTTATGATTGCTCCGTAAAGCTTTATGGGTCGTCTCACAAGATGGCAAAGAATAATGCTTTTCTTTATTTCCTCGAGCAAATGCCTTCGTTCACTCGACCCGATTTAGGCGTAAAAGGTTTTGAGGCGTCTGCGGGAATGGATTTTCTTCGTGGAAAACTGTGCGACGTTTTTCATCCGGATGATTTTGAAGTGAAGGCAAGTACGTCTCTCTTGTCCGATTCTTCTTCCGGAAGAAGAACACTAAAGCTCAACCCGAATAAAAACTACTCGCACAAACAACTTGAAGTGTTTCTGGTTCACGAGGGCTGGGTTCATTTAGGAACATCTCTCAATGGAGCCGCTCAACCGGATCATCTTTGGCTCGGCACCTGGGCCCCGCGAACGACCTTTCTCCAAGAAGGCTTGGCACTGCTGACCGAAATTATCACCGGGTGTTTAACACCCGAAAGATGGAACCGCGTGGTGCTAAGGCATCTAGCAACGTCGATGGCGGAAAAAGGATCTCCGATCAATGATGTGTATGCTTATCTTAGGCATCACGAAATGGAAGACCTTGATGCCTTTAAACTTGCTCTGCGAGTTTTTCGGGGGGTCCCTCTCGAAGGAGGATTTGCCTTCACCAAAGAGCTTCTCTATCTTCACGGAATGATCGAGCTTCTCTATCATTTGCATTTTTTTAAAGCGGATTTACGGTCTCTTTGGGCGGGGAAAATGTCCTTCGAAGAGCATCTGGTTCTTCTTGATCACAAAAATGAAATTAAGCCGCAGATTAAATATTTTCCGGCGGGACTTCAGACCAAAGATGTTGAGGAGAGACTTAAGAAATTGAAAGAGCTGTCGTTTAGTTTGTTTCATCAGGGGTTTTTGTAACGAGAGGCTTCGCCGACAAAAAAATAATCACCGATTCCGCAGAAACTCCGCCACTTGTTTAAAATACGGAATGATCTCCCCTTGAATACCACGTTCAATCTTTACCTCATCCATCGCCTTCAGCATACAGTAGAGCCACTGGTTGGCTTCTTTTTCACCGATGGCAAACGGCGCGTGCCTCATTCTGAGTCTGGGATGTCCGTACTTGTCGTGATACGCGGGTGGCCCACCCATGATGCCAGAGAGGAACATCGTTAATTTTTCCGTCGACTCAGTGACATCTTTTCCGGCGTGAGTGGCAAAACATTCCTTCGCCATTGGGTCAGTTGCCATGACGTGGTAGAAAGTTTTCACGAGTTCCGTGAGCTTTTCTTCTCCGCCGAGGCGCTCAAAAAGTGATGTTCCGACAGAATCCATCAACCACTCCGTAATTGTAGCAAGTTTCAAATCCCATTATAATCGAATCACAAACCTTAAAAAGGACTCCCATGAAATTTCTCTCCCTCGTCGTGCTCTCCGGACTGCTGACTGTTTCTTGTGCTTCTAAGAAAGATTGCTGCAATAAAGAATCAAAATCTTGCTGCAAACAAATGAAAACTGAATGCTCGGACGCTAGTTGTAAAAAAATGACTGAAGAAAAGAAGCAGTAAGATCATATGAAATCTTTCATCCTCCTCTTGGTACTCATTCCTTCCATTTCTTTTGCCAATGATTGCAAAAAAGATGCGGACAGACTTTGCGGTGGGATCGATCCAGGAAAAAATCAGGTCTATCTTTGCCTCAAGGATCACGAAATCGAGCTCACCTCCGCGTGCAAGCAGGAGATGAGAGCTTTCGTCCAAAAAACCACTTCCAAGAATCCCTGTTTTTCTGATCTCGCTGATTTTTGCTCCGACGTTGATCCATCGAAAGTGGAGTACTGCATTCTGAAAAATGAAGCGCGCCTGTCAGCGAGTTGTGCTCGCGATTTCCAATCGAAGAAAGGGAATCTTATTGTGAAAAATCAGTGCGCTCTGGACATCGTCAATACTTGCTACAAAGAAGTATCGGGCCCAGATGGATCAATCAATAAGTGCCTCATCCGTAACAAATCGAAGCTCTCAAAATTCTGCCAAAACAATGTAACGAATATTGAAAAAAAAATGAAAGCTTCAAATCCTTGCTACGATGACCAAGAAAAATTTTGTCCTACTCAGGTCAAGTTTGTTGAGTCCCATGATTGCCTTCATAAGAAACTCACCGCACTCTCGCCGGCGTGCAAGAAGGTCGTTTCTGAAGAGCAAACAAAGATGATTTCGAACCCTTGCTACAAAGACCTCAAAAGACACTGCGAACCAGGAATTACGCCCAACGCTCAAGTTCGCTGTCTTACGGTGAATGATCAGCACCTCACGAATGCTTGCCGCCAGTACCGCGTCGTCATGGAAGGCAATGTGAACAAGATGGTCAACGCCTGTGAAGCTGATCGCTTAAAACTTTGTGCGAAGGCTCCGATGAAAGATGGGATGGTTCTTAAATGTTTGCGGTCGAAGAAAGCCGAGGTTTCCCCGGGCTGTAAAAATCTTATCTAAAATAAAAAGGCCACCGTTGGGTGGCCTTTTCATTTAAATCTAGCTTGAAATCTTAGAGGAAGAGTTCAGAGATGATTGAAGACATCTTCTCTGGAGAAACTTCGTTCTTCGCAGCAGCTTTAGCAAGGACTGACTTGTAAGCAGCGGAGTCACCTTTCATCACACCTTCGTAAGCTTTTTCGATGGCCTTGATATCAGCGCCGACGATCTCAGAAGAGTAAGCGTTAGTATCTTCAGCAGTAAGAGCTCTTGAAGTAGAGTACTTGCGGAAGTGGTTAGCAGCTTTAGCAACTTTCAGGGAACGTTCAGCTGAAAGACCAAAACGACCTTGAACCTGTTTCGCCATCTCAACAACGAGGTACTGTTCTACAGCAGCTGCGCGCTTGAGTGTGTCGTGGTTAGTAGTAGAAGTCTCAGAGAAGATAAGTC
>CANETG010000007.1 GCA_947440875.1 Bacteriovoracaceae bacterium | reverse complement strand
GCAGCATTCGCACATTCGACTGAAGTTGCAGCTGGTCTCGGAGTTGCCTCAACAGAAGCAAAAAGTTCTACTACAGGCGTTGCGGATGCGGGTGTAGATGCTGGAGTAGCACCACAGCCTTTTTGGATGAATGCTTCGGGAGTTTCTTTTATCCACGACTGTATTTTTGAATACAGAGCTGAAACAGCAGCGGCGTATGCCGTCGCTTGCTGCTCATTAAGTGCCTTCGCACTTCTCATCGTCGTAACTTGAGCATCGTAAGCAGCGTTCTGTGTATCACCGTTAGCTGCACGTTGCTGAACATCTCTACTAACGTTATTTTGGACATTATTTGTTTGAAAACCTTGAAACAGTTGCATAGCAGTTTCAGCAATTTTGATGTTGTTATACATGCCTATTGCGCTAGTACACGAATCCCAATCTGCTGTGACTCCTGCTTTTCTATAGCAAGTAATCGCTCTATCTTGTGATCTCGTACTGAAAGTTGTTATGAGAGATGCTCCTAATCGGCTTGAAATAGTTTCGTAACCTTTACATGTTTTTAAAGATGCATTTTTATCTGCAGAAATTGCTGGCAGTGTAAGTTGGGGATCTGGTGTTGCCCCAGCAATAGTAGTGATTGCTACAGGCACTCCGGGCGCCTCTGCAGAAGTGAAATATGTTACAGTTGTAGCTCCTACAGGCGCGGCTTCTCTGACAGGTTTAATAGCACCCGTTGCTGAGGTATAAACTCGTTCGCATTGATTATAAATTTCGTTTCCTCTTCTGTTGCTGGAGTTACCATTTGATGAATTTGCAGTTCTATCACGCTCACGCGTGCAAGCAGCAACTGCAGCTTCTGTTGATTCCTGACTACATGGCCGTTGCTGCTCATCTTGGGCAGATGCTAAAGATGAAGATAGGAGTACAACGCTGAAGAAAAGTTTGTTCATAAAATTCTCGTTTTAACCTATTAACCTTATCGCCTAATGGTCTAAAATCTTGATTTGATTATAAGCGAGAACGCTAAGTGACTGAATTGCTGACGAGGCGAATCCAGTAATTGCAGCAGGTTACAAAAAAAGACCCCTCTGGGAGGGGTCTTCGTATGACTTCAAAAATGGGCGCATTTCTTACTCGGTAGGAACTTTTTTACGTTCGAAAAAGCGTTCATATTTTAAGAGGTAACGATTTGAAACTTGTCTCCACAATGATGTTTCTTTGCTCGCTGAAATATCTTGATCGTTCGTTTCGTAATCACCGAGATTTTTTCCGAGTGCATCTTTCGAGCTAAGTTCTGCAGGTTTTCCTGAATCAATAGCAGTAGCTGTCGATGAATCGAATGGAGCAACCGCAGCTGCATCACCTTTAGTTTCTGGAAGAGCAGCAACCGCATCTGTAGATGCACCTAAAATATTTTGTCCGCTCTTGTCCATTTTTCCAGGGTCGAGTGAAAGATTATCAAGTCCAAACGCTGCAAGCTGCGCGCTTTTTCCAGCTGTTTCTTTCTGATAAGAAGACTGCATCGATTTAAGCATGTCCTGAGTTTGTTTTTCGTAGTCTATTGGCTTTTTACCTTGAGCCACCAAATTCTTATTCGCTGCCTCTCTATTTTTTTTCAATATGTCGTTCAACCGAGCTGCTGTACTCGACAGCGCTGCTGCCGAAATATTTGCTTTCCCAATATCTCCACTGGAAGCAGCATTTGCAAATTCCGCTGACTGATTAGCGACCTGTTGAAGTAAAGGTTGATTCCCTAAAAATTTTAAATTTGGAGAAGAAAAAGTCATTGGATTAGAACAGTCGCTCGAAATTTGTTGATTAGAACCAAGACAAGAGGGTGGCTGAGTTCTCGCTATGCCTGTTGGTAAAAGAGATACGGCAGTACCGCCACCCCCTGCCCCGGCTAACGATCCTGAAGTACTTCCAGATGAAATACCTCCAGCAGCACCGCCTGTTACGTCTTCCGAATTGGGGCCATTACCATTAGCTTCTAATTTAAATTGTGCCAAAACTTTTTTAAGGCCATCGATATCTTTTTGAATTTTTCCAGCAGCACCATTGGCTTCCATTGCTGCAAGTAATACTAAGCCGGCCATTGCACCCATAGCAATTGAGCGATTGGGACCTATTCCACTGAAAGCATTCGCTGCCATAGAGGAAGCGGCCACTGCACCACCTACGGCACCCATCAGTGCTCCCATGAGGCCACCGCCGCTTACAAATTCATAGGCAGCAACTACACCTGCTCCGAGTGGCAAACTTATCGCCATGCCAGCAGTTCCGCTACAAACGAGAGGAGGAAAAAGAGGTGGGATTTCTACCATTGAAGTAACAGCTGCGGCAGTGAACGCTGCGACTGCGGCCATGGCCCACATGGATCTTTTTTTCGCAAGCGCAAGCTCTTCTTCTTTGCTTTTAATTTGAGCTTCAAGCGTTGCTATCTGAACCTCTCCTCCCATTTTGCCACTTTCCTGGAGCTTCTTCGTTTCCTCTTCATCTGTTTTTAATTTTTGTTTCTGGGCTTGAGCTGCGGCCATCTCACCCATCAGGTAAGCCGCAGCACCTGCCATGTACACAAGGATACTTGGAGATTTGATAGGACACGCAGCCACGAGGGCAACTCCTACTGAAGCCACTGCAACACCGGTAATCTGCCCCATACCCCCGGCATTTGCCTCTGAGATCGGAAGAATCATGAGATGTAGAGCAAAAAGAATCGCAAATAACTTTTTCATATTTATATTTTAACCCAGAATAAAAAAATCCTGCCAAGAAGTTGAATTCTGATGGCAGGACTTGGTTAAGTAATCAGATTAACTTGTTCAGGTCGGTGCTCATCACCGCCAATATTTATTGCTTCTTCTTCGGTTTCGCTGCGGCAGCTTTCTTCTTTCGCCCCTTGAGGATCATCGCAATCACGGCACCAAGGACAACGACAGCAATCACATACATCATGTCGTCGTCACTCGAATCTTCAGCGCGTTTTTGAGTGCGATTGGCCTGAAGATCTTGAGCTGCGTTCGGAATAAACTCATCTGCCACAGTTGGTTCAGTCACTCCACCATTTCTGATGTTAGCGAGTTCCGTTTTCTTCTGACGGAAAACTCTCAGGGTTGAAACGAGTTTATCGATGATTGGAAGATACTGTGGGTACAAATCTTTTGTGACTGAGAATGTGACCGCGACACCTAGGTCTTCTTTTACTGTCGCGAGATACCGAGTGTAGAAACCTGGTACTTCAGAAGCCAGATGGAGAGAATTGACCCACTGGTGATCGTTCACTGTGATCATCTTCGCATCTTTGGCCTCGGAAATTTGTTTTTTTCCGCCTGGAAGATTGTATTCCTTACTTTTTTTCAAGTAGGCCAAGTATTCATCGATGCTGTCTTGCTCTCCACGAATTTTGGCAGCAAGAATAATGATGGCTTCTTTTTTTCTGTCAGCATTATCAGACTGACAAACATATTCAGAACCTTCGAGTGCACATTCCCATTGTGGTGGAAGTTCGAACTCGCAGTACTTACTGGCAAATCTTTTTGCAAACGCTTCAGTCGCCGTCACGAGAGTGAGGGTGAAAAAGAGGATTCTTAGCTTCATGAGCTGTCCTTCTGAGTAAAAGTCTTTCTAAAATTCTAACTGATGTTGAAAAGGTTACAACTATCTAAAATTCTGCCTCATCCGAGCTGGATGGTCAGCCTTTCGAGTCAAAGGGTTAGGGAATTGAAAGAAAATTTACTTAAGAGAGGCCCTGCCAACTAAACCCTCTTTGATTTCTTTAGCGAGATTGAACCTGTGAGTGAGTTTCACGATCGATTTGTCGACCGAAACTTTGAAGACAACTCCCCTAGCAATGAGGACATTTCCTCCGACATAGTCATACTCAAAAAAATCAAACTTCATCCCTTTTTCGACGTCATCGTTAAGACCCTTGTCGATGACGACGTAGGTTTTTTTGTCTGAGACTTTGACGACCGTCGCTTCTAGGTCGTAAGTTTTGAATTGCGAGTCGATGATTTTTTCGTCTGACTGATCCATTCTTCGGGCAAGAGTCAGTCCAAAACCTGGGCCAAAATCGGTAGAGCGCCCTGAGACGACTTGTGAGACTTTAAATTCGAGCCTCCAAATGGGGTTGAAAGCAAAATTTAATCCAACGTAAGGAGCAATCCATTCTCGGTTAATGGAATTATACAATTGGGTTAATCCAGTATTCCAAGCAGGTCGTTCGCTCGGATCACTTTCGTACGGCGAATTTTTGAGCGATGTCACACCATCAACACCCGCAAGAGCTGCGACCCATCTCCACTGGAGAGCTATCTCACCATTCCAATAAAATTCAGTTGAGAGATCATTCCCTGGTCTTCGCCATCCACCACGAAGGGTGTAGTGGT
Source organism: Bacteriovoracaceae bacterium (assembly GCA_947440875.1). Classification (GTDB taxonomy): domain Bacteria; phylum Bdellovibrionota; class Bacteriovoracia; order Bacteriovoracales; family Bacteriovoracaceae; genus Peredibacter. The sequence goes on along the minus strand of CANETG010000007.1, from coordinate 22,477 downwards.
TATTAGAAAGTGACGAATAGGTCGCACCAAGGCCAAAAGAATATTCATTCCCTGCATCACCCAGGATCAAAGAATTTCTATCGGTAGAGGTCGCCGTGATTTCTTCATTGCTGTAAGGAGTGTACCGAAACATTCCTTCGAGAGTAAATTGCGTTCTGTTATTTGGTTCAAAACCGTAAAGAGCTCTGGCCATGATTGATTGAACACCTGATGCTTTGGCATCGTACTCATCATTTCCAAAGTTAAATGCTGAAGTCTGATGACGATACCGAAATCCTATCCCTGCGTTGAAGTCGTCAGTCAGTCCAAAGAGACCATTGACTTCCCCTTGGTAGCGATTAAAACTCTGTCCATCGCCCAGACTTAATGAGCGTCCTTTTTCATCAGAAACTTTGGTCGTTTTAAAATAATCAACAGACGCTGAAATTTGCGAACCGCGCTCTTTCAACACTCGCGTGGGCGGAACGTAACTAGTTTGCCCCCACAGAGAAGTGCTCACCAGAAGAATTGAAAGGAAAAAGAAATTCATCCTTTCATTATAGGGTAACTGGGCTCGTTTGCAAAAGTGTGTCGACAGGTTTATCGAAGCTCATGAGATCTGCTTGTCGGTACCAGATCCCATTATTTTTTGAGAAGAGGCAAATCGACTCAAATGGAAGAGATGTGAATTCGAGAAATTCTCTGCGGGCCAGATCGATGGATGAGTGAAGATCTAGGTCTCCTACGAAACGACCAATCGTGAGAAAAGTTTTCTTATTGTCCTTGAGCTTTTTTTCACGGTCATGAATGTAGGACTGGCATATGGCGAAAAGAGACTCCTGACAGAAAGAAAGCTCTTCACCAAGAACAGGGTTCAAAAAGAGAATTTTGTTCTTTTTATGCTCCTGAACATCAATACCTGTAAATTTTAAAGAATGATTTTCGGTATTTTCAAAATAAAAAGATTCAACCTCTTCCACTAACTCTTGCTGGAACTGATCCATGTCAGTGACTTCAATTTCAAAAGGAGGAACGATGGGTAAATGCAGATAGGGATTACTTTGATACTTGGTATCAAATCGTGATCTGAAACTTTCGATGTTTTTAGCAAAACTATTTTCAGGATAAAACGTAAGACCGAGAAAAAGCTTCGTCTTCATAATGACCCCCAAGGGTAATGGGTCGGAGCTTCCTTCTATTTTAGGATGATTCGTCGGTTGATACCAAGAAAAAACGCGAGGCTTTTTACCCTCGCGTCTTAATTCATTACTTTACGGTATCAAAGATCGCCGAAGTTCCAAGTTCCTCTTCAATGCGAAGAAGTTGATTGTATTTCTCCATCCGATCCGAGCGAGAGGCCGAGCCCGTTTTAATATGACCGGCACCACTGGCAACAGCGAGATCAGCGATGAATGAATCAGCCGTTTCTCCTGAACGATGGGAGATAATGGCCTTAAATCCATTATCGAAGGCAAGCTTCAACGTATCGAAGGTCTCAGAGAGTGAGCCAATCTGATTCACTTTCACAAGGATGGCATTGGCTTCTTTGTTATCAATTCCACGTTTCAAAATTTTCGCGTTCGTGACAAACAAATCATCTCCAACGTTCACCACTTTATCGCCAAGTTGCTTTTGAAATTTCATGAATCCGTCACGATCACTCTCATCGAAGCCGTCTTCAATGGAATAGATCGGTGCCGAGGACATGAGCTTTTCGTAATAAGTGATCATCTGATCATTCGTGAACTCTGCTCCCCCCATTTTATATTTTTTGGAAGCTTCGTCATAAAACTCGGAGGCCGCGCAATCAAGAGAAATGGAAATATCCGTCCCCGCTTTGTAGCCGGCTTTTTTAATCGCATCGAGGATGCACTCGATGGCCTCACTGTGATCGCGAAGATTGGGAGCAAACCCACCTTCGTCGCCAACGTTGGTCGAATGACCTTTGTCATGAAGGACTTTTTTCAAATGGTGAAAGACCTCGACACCCGCGCGGAAATTTTCGGAGAAACTTTTCTTCATGTGCGGAACAATCATGAACTCTTGGATATCGAGATTATTCGATGCATGTTGTCCGCCGTTGATAATATTCATGAGCGGCGTCGGGAGTCTGACTTTCCCAACGGCATTCGGGCACTTCAGGTCTTCAAACATGTACCGATACAGGGGCTTTTTCTTTTCCAGAGCTCCCGCGCGGCAGACCGCCATCGACACACCAAGAATAGCATTAGCACCAAGTTTATCTTTATTTTCAGTTCCATCGAGTTCAATCATCAAGCTATCAATCGAGCGCTGTTCAAAAACATTTTTCCCAATGAGTTGAGGAGCAATAATTTTATTTACGTTATCGACCGCTTTAAGAACGCCCTTCCCCATGTACAGTGATTTATCCCCATCACGAAGTTCGAGTGCTTCCCGACTACCCGTCGAAGCCCCCGAAGGAACTGAGGCTCGACCCATCACTCCGTTTTCAGTGAAGACGTCGACTTCAATCGTTGGATTTCCGCGAGAATCCATAATCTGACGTGCGTGAACTTTTTTAATTGTAGTCATGAGGGCCCCTTTTTATTCGTTAAAAAGGTAACAGGACCTCTTTGATTTTGGCAAAAACAAACGCAGAACGACGATGTGAATCAATAGAGAATTAGGCAGCTTTCTTAAAGTGGGCCGTCGCCCATTCAGGTGGCTTGAAATTGGTTTTCGGGAAGGGAAGTTTATTGGCTATGAAGTCTTCAAAGAAACTCGGAATGTAGCCCGTCGGAACCATTTCTCCAATGAGTTTTCCATCGGCCTCTTTTCCGGTCTGAACCCAGCGAAAGATATCACGGACGATATACCGTCCATTCACGTCGATGCCGAGCACTTCCGAGATGTGTGAAGTTCTTCTTCCCCCATCATGATAGCGCGAACACTGAACGATGAGTTGGATCGTATCACCGACCATCTTTTTAATCGTCGCAGGTGGAACTTTTGTTTCCCCCATCAGGCATAGTGTCTCAATCCGAGTGCATGCTCCGTCGGGGCTATTGGCGTGAACTGTTCCCATCGACCCGTCGTGGCCCGTGCTCATGGCATTCAAGAGATCGAGTGCCTCCGGACCTCTCACTTCTCCGACAATGATTCTGTCAGGGCGAAGACGCAGAGCTGATTCCATCAGATCACGAATCGTGACTTCTTTAATTCCGCGATCAGAATTTGCTTTTCTCGTTTCAAATCGCACAACGTGTTCAGCTTTGATCTGAAGTTCAGCGGCATCTTCTATAATGAGAAGTCGCTGGGTCTTCGGCATTCTTCCACCAAGAACGTTGAGCATCGTTGTTTTTCCTGAACCAGTACCACCGGAAACGAGTGTGTTTTTTCCGAGGTACATACAGCAGTCAAGAAAGCGGGCACCATCAGGAGAAAGGGAGCCGAAGTTGATAAGGTCTTTTAATCCTAGTTTTTCTTCGGAGAATTTCCTGATGGCGACCGTTACCCCACCTTTCGCCATTGGTGGCAGAACCACCGCGATACGTGAGCCATCCGGAAGACGAGCATCCAGGCGTGGATTGTCGGAGTCAATAATTCGACCCACTGATTGCGCTACGGCACGCATAGACGCCATCAGTGACTCATCATCCAGAAACTTATTTGGGACTCGATACACGAGTCCTTTCCGTTCAATAAAAATTTCAAAGGGACCATTGATCATGATTTCAGATACCGAAGGATCTTTCAGCAGGTCCCCAATTGGAGACAAGAGGTTGGCAATGGCATCTTGAAAGACACTACTCATTATTAATATTCCTTAGGTGTCCACAACATGCCTTCGGTTTTCTCCGAAGCCATTTCACGTTTCGGAACGACCTTTTTCATCACGACAATTTTTCCATCGCTCTTGGCACTCGGACAATAAAAAGCAAATTCACCGGCCTTATCAAAAGTAGCTTCCGCTTCAGTCACTTTGCCCTTATTGGCCGCAAGAAAAACTTTATGACCTTCAACAATCATGCAATGTGGTTCATCCAGAGTTGAAGTGACGTAGAACTTAACTTTCTCACCTTCAAACACAGAAAGACTTCTCGGGTAGTAACCCTCTTTGGTAACGATGATCGATATTTCACGGAGCGGTTGTGGTTTTACCGACTCTACTGCGTGCGCCAGAAATGGAATGAAAATAAAAAATAGAATGAACTTCATTTGGCCCTCTTTGTTCTCTTGTGAACGTATCGGTTTAAAGGGCTGAGGATTTTAATTGTTCGTGAGGATTTGCTCTTTAGTAGTCGAGTGTTTTGATTGCGTAATAAGCAGGGGTCTCATAAGGGTGGGATTTCTTTAAAGCGGAAATGACCTCTTTAATAAGAGCGTCTTCGCAGACCATATCCACTTTCATCTCTTCGACCGTTTCCAGTTCATGTTGAGTCCCAATTATCGGATGACTCCCAGGAAGAGGACGGAACTGTCCGATTCCTTTCACTTCAAAGGAGCAGGAATCATAGTTCCCAATTTTCCCTGCGCCCGCCTGAAACATGGCAGCTTTCACTTTATCTGCGTCTTTAACGGGAACGTAAAAGCTGATGTGAATCATGAAAACTCCTTAATCTAAGCCAAACAAAAACTTACACTCTTTTAACCAAAAGAAAACCGTATAGACAGGGTCTCACGATTAACGAAACAATAATTAACAGCTAACAAACTTAACACATGTAAGTGTTTCGATATCACGGAGGATAGAATGGTTTCGTCAAAAATTGCAGCTATGGCATTAAGCCTTACGCTTGCTGGATCTGCACTCGCCTGTTCTGAAGATGGAAAAGGCGGAATTTTACCTGAAAATGATTTCTACATTCCTGTCAGTAAAGATGCTGCTGGTATGACTGAGATCCAATTCAACAGTGCCATTGATCGCGTCACTGCGATTTATGAACCACTCATCGTCAGCATGGGTGCTAAACTCGTGACAGAAAAAAATTGGACTGATGGAACAGTAAACGCGTATGCGCAGCAGTCTGGAAAAACATGGAAAATTTCTATGTTCGGAGGTCTCGCACGTCACGAAACAATTACTGACGACGGACTTTCACTCGTTGTTTGCCACGAAATCGGTCACCACATTGGTGGAGCACCTAAGAAAGGTGGTTCTACAGCTGGCGGAGGATGGTGGGGCGGCGGAGCAGGTGCTTTAAGCTGGGCATCAAACGAAGGCCAAGCGGATTACTTCGCAACTCTCAAGTGTCTTCGTAAAACATTCTTGAACGACGATAACGTCACGATTGCAAGAAGTCTCAATGCTCCAAAGTCACTTGTTGATGCCTGTAATAAGTCTAATAAGAATGACAAAGTTGATTCTGCTCTTTGCGTTCGTCTCGGAATGGCTGGGAAATCAGTTTCTGATCTCTTCTCAGTTCTCGGAAAGCTCCCTGAGACTAAGTTTGAAACTCCGGATTCAAAAATCGCAGCAAAAACGGATGACAATCACCCGAAAGCTCAGTGTCGTCTCGATACTTATTTCCAAGGTTCACTATGCGAAATCAGCTTCAACGAAGATGTATCGCAAACTGATGAAGTTCAAGGAACATGTCATCCGAAACTTGGCCACGCGATCGGGACTCGTCCACTTTGCTGGTTTAAGCCAATCCAGTAACCGACTCTCTCTTTAAGATTCTCCTCAATAAGGGCGGCGAAAGCTGCCCTTATTTTTTTTCAAACTGCCCCATTTGAATGGTGTTGGGTAAATCATTAGTCCCTAGAGAATTGAAATCTTATCTTAGAGTTAGATTGAAAACTCGTCATTTCAAGATTGAATTTCCCAAGAAGCGTTTAAGTGACCTCGATTAAAATGACTAAGATATTGAATTTTATTCGCTAATTTCTGGGGAAAGCTTATTCAACACCACTATAGTAGGGCAGTTAAAGAACTACGCACTAGAAGCAGAAGCCTACGCTCCATGGGAAAGAAGTACATTCAAAAAATAAAGATGCTGCGGGAATAGGAAAGTGAAAACGTTAGCGCTAGACCCTCCCTAGAAAATGAGGGGAAGTTCTCTGGCCGACGGGTAAATGCTGTTTATGTGCCATGAAATCGGTCGTGACTGCGGCTGAGCACCCAAAAGGTGAAACATACTAATAATTATATCAAAGCTCTGATCGCAATAAAAAAGGGCCGGTTTCCCGGCCCTTTTTCTATCAAAAATCTCGAGATGAGATTATTTCTTTTTCTTAGGTGCAGCAGTTGGAGCTGAAGCATCTGCTTTGTTAGCATCAGCTGCTTTTGTCACTTTGAAGAGTTCGACTTCGAAGATCAAAGTTGCGCCACCAGGAATTTTTGGAGGTGCGCCTGCATCCCCGTAAGCGAGGTCAGCAGGAATAACGAATTTAGAAACTCCGCCTTCTTTCATCGTCTGGAGACCTTCAGTCCAACCTTTGATGACACGATTGAGTGGGAATGAAATCGTCTTCCCTCTTTCTTTAGAAGAATCGAAGACTGTCCCATCAGTGAGTGTACCGTGGTAGTGGACTTCAACCACGTCTTCAGCCGCTGGAGTAGCTCCTGTACCTTCCTTCACAACTTTGTAAGCAAGTCCTGAAGCAGTCTTCGTGGCACTTTCTTTTGAAACAAAAGTATCGATGAACTTACCGCCTTGATCTTTTTCTTTCGCAGCCACTTTATCCATACGAGCTTTGAAAACTTCTTGAATGCGGTTCTGGTATTTTGCCATGTCGACTTCAGATTTCTGATTCTTAGAAGCTACTGAGATCCCCTTATAGAGAGCAGCCAGTTCTTTTTCAGAAAGAGTTAGTCTCTGAAGATTTCCACCGAGCATGAAGCCCATCGCGTAGAAAGTTTTATCATCTTCAGACTCAAGCTTGATGCTTGAAGGATCATTTTTGTTACAACCTACGAAGGTCAGAACGAGTGCGAGACTAAGTAAAAGCCATTGCTTTTTCATGTGGGACAATCCTTTGTTTAATGGAAAACACATAAAGGATGCTTTATTTTCTCGCATTTGCCAAGAATTCAGCGCTCTGTTTTGAGTTCCACAGAAGACCTATAAGACTCACTGCGCCTATGACTGAAGCGATGAGTCCGACTGGAACTTCGGCACCCATGATCGGAAATTGGTAGCAAACAAAATCTGTTACCATAAAAAAGAATCCGTTCAAGAGACTACCGATAAGAATTTCACCCTTAAGATCGTATCGTTTAAACCAAAGTTTCCGGGCCACCAAAGGAAAAATCAACCCTAGAAAAGAAAAGGCACCGAATTGACTGATGACGAGAAAAGATCCACAGAAGGAAAAGATAAAAAATAGGCCATAAAGACTTTTGAGATCTGCCGAGTGGGCCCGGGAGATGACTGGTCCCAATGAATACAATTGCAAATTTTTCCACTGCCTTTTCAGAAAATACAAAAGTGTGAATTCAAAGATCACTAAAAAGAGCAGGGACTTTTCGTTCACATAGCGGAAGTGGCCAAACCAAACTTCACCTGGGAAAGGGAGATTGTAGGCAAGGAAAAAAAACTGCCACAGAGTGAAGATTGCCCCCACGAATAAATTAAACGTAAGCCCTAAAAAAATAATTTTTTCAAGACTCGCCTCTTTGCCCGTCATCGATGCAAATAATTTTCCAAGGTAGACAAAAAGAATGATCCCGACAATGACCCACCACTCTGACTCAATCCCGAGTGCGAGAGTGAGAGAGTGAAGACACAGAAGCCATAGGATCGACAGTCCTTCAATACCAAGAGTAGAAGGGCTCGCAAGAATATTTCTTGTGCCTGTTTGAATGAAACTACCCGCCTGCGACAGGATGACTCCACATAAAAAACTGCAGAGAAGTCTGAGGATTAGATAATCCATGTTTTTTTCTCCTGCAATGAATTCTCTCGGACATAGAGTTCTGAGATCGCTGTTCCTGGTGACAACCAGCTGTAGTCATGCTCGATGACAAGGACGGATTTGTGGCAGGACTTGAGCTCTTCAAGGATTTGATTGGCGAGACTTCTTTTCTCGCGGTCAAGATACTGTCCGGGTTCATCAAGCAAATATATTTCTGCTTCGGCCGAACAGAGAGTGATCAGTTTGAGCAGTTGCGACTCCCCACCTGAGAGCTGAGATAAAAATCGGGTCTCTTTCTCAGAAAGACCTGAGGACTTCCAGAATTTTTCAAAGCGGCCTGTATTTTGGATGGAAGAACTATTTAAAATAATTTTCTTAAAAGTGGATAAAGTCCTGTCGAAAAAAAACTCGAGGGGCTTTTGGTCACTCAGGATGATACATTTTTGCTCGTTGTACTCTTCAAATATTTTTTTGAGCAGCGTAGACTTTCCTATTCCATTTTCTCCACACAAAACCCGCAGTTCTCCCGCTTTGAGATTCACCTCGATCTGACAAGAAAGATGGGGAAGGAAATGAGATGTACTGACCTTGAGGTGATGCATGAGAGAAAGCTTATACTTTCTGAGAGGAACTGTTAACGGGGTTTATGTTGAAGAAAATAGACCCAAGCCTCAAGCTGGGAGATTCCAGGAATAAGGGCGCCTGGATAGATTAAAGTCGCGCGAGAAGAACTCCCTCTGACACTGGGTCTATAGTCTTCTTTAAGACCAAGGAAAATGTATTTCCCTGAAAGTTGATTGATGATCGAACTCGACCAGCTCAAGTACGCCAGCTCCGTTGGATACGTTTGAATGAGCCCTACCCTTTTTAACCAAAGGACAATCCCGTCATTGGCGATCACTAACTCCGGTAGCCTGCCTCCCCCCACAGATCCAAGAAAAAAAACGACATCCAGTTTCGTTCTCATGAGCGCGCGGATAGTCTTCTCAAGCTGCTTAGTGTGAAGAGAAATGGCTTTAAATTTTTCGGAACAGCCGTCGACGTATCTTCCGAGTGTTTTTAAACTCGTCTCAACAACTTCACTCGGTACTAAGCTGCGACTTTTGAATTCAATGGCCGTGATTTTTTGGGAGAGAAAAAGTTTTCGTAATTCCTGGCTCTCGTCAAAGAAGACGACACTGTTTTTCATTTCATTTAATTTTGAAGGTGAAAGAAAAACTCCCCCGGGAATTTTCTCCCCGCTGAAACTTTGAGGAGTGGGATAAAAAATACTCACACCTTTCAGCGCCGAGGAAGAGAGTAGACCTGACCTTTCAATCATTTGTGTGACCGGGCCAGAAAGAGAGTACACAGATTTGAATGAAGACTTGAATTCACAAGTTGAAAAAGCGGAGTTCGCAAAAAGGAAAATAAGACTAGCGAGAATTTTCATCCATCGCTTCGTTGGCCTTGCGGTCACAATATTCATTTTGAGGATGACCCGCATGACCTTTTACCCACTCCCACTGAACTTCCATGAATCTTGTTCGGATAAAATCGAGCTCCTGCCAATAGGAAAGATTCTCCGGGGCTTTATTATCAGCTTTTTTCCACCCGCGAGCTTTCCAGCCAGGAACCCATGATTTCATTCCATCAACGACGTACTTCGAGTCCGTCAGTACCTTCACTCTGGTGAGGAGTGGGTCTAGGCCTTTCTCAGGAAGAATCTGAGTCAGCTTTTGCAAGGCCATGATAGGTCCTTGGAGTTCCATTTTATTGTTGGTCGTAAGAGATTCGAAATCTACCCCCTCCGCCAAGACTTCTCCGTTGTGAGCTTGTGCCAGGTAGGCGAAAGCACCAGGACCTGGGTTTCCTCTGCAACCACCATCGGAATAAATAGCGATCATTTCTGGCTCAGAGGAAATCTCAAAAGGCAGTGGAAGCGATTTTTCTTTTAAGGGTAAATCCTCAACACTTTCCAGAGCTTTGCGCAGATGAGAGATAGCATTCTCCAGGCCAACTTCGAGAAGTTCCTGTGAGTTCAGCCATTTTTCCAGGGCCTTCAAATTTGTTAAATGTTTCTTCTTCATGTGCTCTCTCTAGCGAGGTGCGAAAAGGCGTTTCCCTTTGCCAAGATTGGGACAGCGAAGTATCTTTCCAGAAACCTCATTGGGAGTCGACATTGGGTCTGCCATTTTCCATTAAAGTCTATAAGCAATACTTTAATTTTGCATCTTCGCATTTCATGATTTTCCAAAACGGTACGCGTGAACCACTCCACGGGCACAATTACCGCGTTCTCGTCAAAGGTGAGGCGCCAGAGCTTGCTGGAGACATGGTTTTTGATTTCCTCGACATCAAACCCATCGTCAGGGAAGTATGCGATTCCTTAGACCACAAGCTCCTCATCCCGAAAGATAATCCTCTTCTCAAAATCCATACTGAAAATAAAAACTACGTGATTACGACACCTGATGAAAGTGTTTTCTCAATCCCAATGAGTGACGTGCTCCTCCTTCCTATTTTGAACACTAGTTCAGAGAGAATTGCGGTGTATATCTGTGATGGAATCAGGACGAAAGTGAAGGCGAGATTTGGTTTTGCCTTCAATAGTCTTGAGGTTGAAGTGGAAGAGACCCCAGGACAGTCAGCGGTTTATGTTCACCGAGAGGGACTATGATTTTCTCAGAAATCGAAAAAGGTAAGTCGCTCGAAGGATTAGAAATTCCAGTTTTTAAAACTGATATCAAGGCACAGAAATATCTCTATCTTATCGGCGGAGTTCACGGCGATGAGGTGGAAGGTGTGTACGTTCTCAAAGAACTTTTTGATTGGTTGAAAAAAGAGCACTCATTAAAAGACCTTCCGATGATCGTTATCCCCATTCTTAATGTCGATGGGTACCGGACAAATTCACGGGTGAACGCTCATCTCGTCGATCTGAACCGAAATCTTCCCACTAAAGATTGGTCAAGTGTTCATACCAAACCTCGCTACAATCCAGGAGCAAAACCGCTCTCGGAGCCTGAGAATCAATTTCTCGTGAAGCTCCTCGATAAGTATCGTCCCGGGTTAATCATTTCATTTCACACCTGGAAGCCCATCTTAAATTACAACGGCGACTGTAAAGACATCGCTGAATACCTCGCAGGATTTAACAGCTACGAAATAGCTTCTGACATTGGCTACCCTACACCAGGATCGCTTGGAACTTTTGGGGTTGAAAATTATCATTCGGGAGTTTTGACTTTTGAATGTCCTGAATTAAAAAAACACAAAGAAACGCTTAAAGAAATTTGGGGAGAAAATGAGAAAGGCCTCAAAGGTCTTTTTCAAAGCGACCTCATCTGGAAAAAACTTAAAACTTAAAAAAAAAGCCCTCGGAAGAGAGCTTTATTACTGGTTGATCGTTTGTGAGTTAAGAAGCAATCGTGTACTTGATGACTTCAACTGGGCAAGCTTCTGCAGCTTCCTGAACACGTAGGCCGTCATCGAGGGGAGCACCCGGGCGAATAAGACAGGTCGTTGCCGTCACTTCGAAAACATCTTTGTAAATATCCTCGCAGGCATTACAAACAATACATCCTGGTTCAATCCAAACTTTCGCGACTTTAAAATTAGCAGCAGCAGGAACTCCCGCGGCGCCAGCCGCTGCAGGAGCAGCAGAGAAATCACCCGCAAAAACCGGATTCGTAGCCACTTTGAGCATTGGTCCGCGACCGGGGACAGTGTCTGCAATAAAACTTCTCATCGGAATATCAATTGGGGATTTTGACCCTTTAATGACATCAAGCTTGTGTTGAGACAAAAATTCAGCAACCGTGAGATTGGCCCCTTCCACCAGGCGCCGAAACTTAGGCCCCTTCATTTCGAAAGAAAAATTCACACCGTCGCGAGAAGATGAAACTTCTACTTGAACAAGAGCAAGATCAAAATTTTTTGCTCCAAGAAGATCGATGAACGCTGGTCCCATTTCAATCTCAGTGGCAAAACTCGAACGCTTTACCTCAAAAGATTTTGCCATTTCGACTTGAGTCGGAGTTCCCCATGGATTGAATAGACGAAGTCTAATGACATCAATTGCCATGGGCTCTTTAGCTGAATTCCATTTGAAACCGAAAGCAAAATAATTTCCGCTTTTTGTCGCGCGAAGAAGAGTGAGTTTAGGTTTCCCAAAAATAGTTTCAAAAGTCCCGAACAGCAGTGATAGCGCTGCAAGACCTACGACGAGGTTAATGACGAGAAATAAAGCAACGCCCATGGCGATTACACTGGTAGACACAGTTGACTCCTCTAAGCCGATTAATCTCTCTCATTATAGCCTAAATCATCGATAAATGAGAACAAAAAGGTGCATGGCTTCCTTCACGGATAAGCGCCTTTTCAGTATGATATGACATGCGCATTTTATTTACTCAGCTTAAGGCTTTCTTCGTTGGGCTCGTGATTTTCCCGGGTGTCTCGCTTGTGGCCCTCTTTTTCATCCCTTTTAAACTCCAGGATCGAATAAAAAAGACGGCTCCCCTCTGGAAGTGGATTAGTAACCAGATTATACGAAATGGCTGTAGCGCCAAAATTGATATCTCAGAAGATTACCGCTCCGCTGAATTTAGAACAACCCCTCCCTTCGGGCTTTATGTTGCCAATCACCAGAGTTATATCGATATCCCACTCATTTTTACCGCCTACCAAGTTCCGCCCATCATGAAGCAAGAAGTCCTCTATATTCCATTTGTGGGGCTCATGGGCTGGATCGCAGGTGCGATGCCAGTGGCGCGGGGAAATCAGGGATCAAGAAAGAAGGTCTTCCTCCAAACTAAAAATAGAATTCTCATCGACCGTATCGGCGTGCAAGTTTATCCCGAAGGCACGAGATCAAAAGGAACAAGACCGAGGTCTTTTGAAGAACTCAAAAAAACACTTCTGGTTTTTGCCTGGAATGAAAAGATTCCTGTCATCCCAAATAGCCTCTACGGCACTCGCGGTGTTCTGTCTGCAAGAGGGGTCATCAGACCAGGAAGGCATCTCGGAATTATCATTCATCAAGAAATTTTGCCCGAAAATTATCCGAATGCTGAAGAATTTGCGCGAGCGTGTTGGTCGAAAGTCCTTGAAGGTTATGATCAGATGGAAACTAAACTGGGCCCTCTGAATGAAAATTTATCTTAGGCCGAAACTCGGATTCTGATTTCCATTCGCCCAGGCCCAAAATTTCTCCCCTTTCATCAGCGAGCCATCGGTAGGGTGAAGAAATTTCTCCTGGATGATCACTGAGACTTCTAAAAAAAGCTCCGTTTCGGAAATATTTAACCTGATCATCATTCAGAATGATCGTCCCGAAAGAAAGAACTTTTGTGACTGAAATTCCTCTGTTCATATACGCAGGATCTCTTTCCATAGGCCAGTCCGCCTGATGGATCGCTTTGTCGGCATGGACATGACCGACACTTTCCCGTTTGAGAGTGAGTAAATGTCCAAGTGTTCCCAGCTCATGAGCAAGCTCAGTGAATAACGTTCTGATGTATGTCCCCGAGCTCACTGTCGCGCGGATGGTAAGATGCGGAAAAGTATAATCAGGAATTTCTAAGAAATGAATCGTTCTTGCGACCGCTTCTTTTTTGACCTCGACGCCTTCGCGGGCCCATTCGTGAAGATTTTTTCCCATGAATTTTGTCGCCGAATACTTATGGGGAGTCTGAAGATAGTCGCCGACGAATCGGGCCCTTGCTCTTTCTTCGATGAATTCTCGACTAAAACTTGAGATTTCCTGCGTGAAGTAAAGAGACTCATCTTTCTGAATGACCGGGACAGTGGGATCACCTGTTGGGGTCTCTTCTCCCAGTTTTCCAACCGCGAGATAAGTTTTAGGAAGAAACTCATGAATAAAGTCATTGAGTCTGGCCGCTCCACCAGTACCAATCATCAGCACACCTTCGGCGAACGGATCGAGAGTTCCGAAGTGACCGATCTTCCCAAATCCCGGAGGCAAATTCCTCTTAAAATGTCTTACGACATCGTAGGATGAGATTCCGGCAGGTTTATAAATGTTGAAGATTTTTGGTGGAAAAGCAACAGGATGTTTGAGACCCATTTAAGTTCTATTTCTCATCCGAATTATCGTTCAGGAGCTTCGTGATTTTAAACTCATCTTCGTATTGAGAGTCATAAAGGTAGTGGATTTCTGGAGTATGCTTGATTTCCATTTTGCTCGAAATAAGTTTCCTCATTCGGCCTGCTGTTGCCTCAATTGCTTCTTTGGCATCGCCGCGTTTCTTAACGTCGAAAGTGTCCCAGTAAACTTTTGCGTGAGAGTAATCAATCGTCAGTTCAACTTTCGTGACGGAAACATTCACCAGTCGAGGGTCCGCGAATTCTCGGCGTAGGGCCGAATTAATGAAGTCGCGGACCTTCTCCTCGTATTTAATCTTTGAAAATTTATTTCCTCTACCCTGCTGACCGGCCACGGATTCTCCTTAAAGAGTCATGTCTGAGACGAGAGTCCGTTTCTTCTCTTCCATGATATAGGCTTCGATCAAATCTTCCGCTCGGATATCATTGTAGTTTTCAAGCGCCATACCGCACTCGTAACCGTTCTTGACTTCTTTCACTTCGTCTTTGAAACGCTTGAGTGTTGAGAGTTTTCCGTCGTAAAGGATCTTACCATCACGGAGGAGGCGAATGTTACAACCGCGCTCAATTTTCCCGTCAATGACAGAAGTACCTGCGATCGTACCAATTTTCGGAATGCTGAAAGTTTCTTTCACCTGAGCACGTCCGATATACTTCTCTACTCTTTCTGGAGTCAGCATTCCTTCAAGCGCCATCGTCACATCATTAATGAGTTCATAAATGATGGAGTAGGTTTTGATATCAACACCTTTCTCTTCAGCGATCCGACGAGCAGTTGTTACTGGTCTCATGTTGAAGCCCATGATGTAGCCCGAAGAGTTAGCCGCAAGATTCACATCGTTATCTGTGATCGCACCAACACCACCGCCGATCATTTCGACAGAGACTTCGGAGTTACCGAGACTCTGAACGGCATTTTTAATCGCTTCAAAAGATCCCTGAACATCAGAACGAACGATAAGCTTAAGCACTTTTTTCTCAACTTCAGAGTTGTTCTGAGCAGTCGCAAAGAAGTCTTCGAGACTTGCTATTTTCTTCTCAGCAGTTGTGTTCGAGAGAGCTTTTCTTTCATTGATCCTGTTATCGACGATCTTCTGCGCTTCACGTTCATTTTTCACGACGTTAACGATATCACCAGGAGAAGGAACACTTTCAAGGCCTAAAATTTGAACCGGCGTCGAAGGTCCAGCTTCATTGAGCATCTTACCCGAGAAATCCATGAGTGAACGAGCGCGTCCAGCAGTTTCACCCACGACGATAGCGTCACCTTTAGAGAGAGTCCCTTTTTGAATGATGATCGTTGCCACTGGGCCTCGACCGACTTCGATTTTGGATTCGATAACAATCCCTTCAGCAGGTCCATTGTCATTCTCATGAAGATCCATAATCTCCGCCTGAAGCTCAATGGCTTCGAGAAGATTATCAATCCCAACACCAGTGAGTGCCGAAACGGGAATGTATTGAGTTTGTCCGCCCCAATCTTCCGGAAGAAGATCGTGCTCCGTGAGACCTTGTTTCACCTTGTCGAGGTTAGCAGCAGGTTTATCAATCTTATTGACGGCAACGATGATCGGAACACCAGCGTTCTTACAGTATTTAATCGATTCCACAGTCTGAGGCATGACACCATCATCAGCTGCGACAACAAGGACTACGATGTCTGTGACATTGGCCCCACGCTGTCTCATCGCCCCGAAAGCCGCGTGGCCAGGAGTATCGAGGAAAGTCAGCATGCTATCGTTCACTGGAACAGAGTAAGCTCCGATGTGCTGAGTGATGCCGCCCGCCTCGCCCGAGGCAACTTTTTCTTTCCGGATGTAATCAAGGAGCGAAGTCTTACCATGATCGACGTGACCCATGATCGTAATGATCGGGCTACGAGTAGGATAGATCGACTTGTCTTCGCCAGGTTTTTTATTGAGAACAGCATCTTCGCTGAAAGCGACATCTTCAACTTTGAATCCATAAACTTCTGCAATTTTAGCAGCGAGCTGAACACCAATATAATCGTCAGCATGAACGAGAAGATTAATGTCGAGGAGCTTATTAGAGAATGCTTCAAACCGTTGACCAAGTTTATGAGCGAGATCATTTGCCGTGATCACACCATGAACATCAATCACTCGTTTCGATTCTTTCATCGTAGTGATGAGAGTCTGCTGCTTCGGACCTGAGTAGAGTTTCTTCTTTTTAGCAGGAGTATAAATCGCCTTACCAACGAGGGCAGTCGCGTATTTCATTTCCTCATCAGCACGAATGACGGTGAGATCTTTCTTCCCTGTACCGGCCTTCTTGCCCATGATTGCGGCAAGGTCACCCATGCGTTTCTTATCACGCTCTTCATCCGTCTCCCCCTCAGGGAATTTCGGCATGAGACGGTTATCAGAGAATGCTTTTTTCTCTGTGGATTCTTCTTTTTTCTTCTCCGGATCAGGCGTGAAGATCGGAGTGAAAGTGTGTCGTTTCTCTTCGTAGTAATCTTTTTTCGGATCACGCGTTTTAGAAGTGTTGAAAGCACTCGCAGGAAGAGGCTCAGTGTTCTCTCGCGCCGCTTGTTCGCGGGCCGCGATTTCTCTTGCGACTTCTTTTGCTTCGGCAGCTTTCTTATCTTCTTCGTCTTTCTGGGCTTTGGTCTTCCGTTTTACGGTCACAATTTTCGGCTTATCGTCGATGACTGCCTCGGGCGCAGCTGAGACAACGGCTGGAGTTGCAACTTCAGGCGAGCTCTCAACTGGTGCAGAGACAGGCTCCTCCACAGCTTCAGTCACCTTCGGTGCCACTTCAGCGACAACAGGAGCGGCCTCTTTTTTTACGACTTTTCTGATTATGGCTTTTTTCACCGGAGCAGCGTTAGTCTTTGGCGCTTCATAGGCAGCCTTAGCCTTAACAACTTCATCATCGGTAAGTGACGCCATGTGGTTTCTTACGTTGAAACCCATTGTCTTCAGCTTCTCGACAAGATCGAGAGCTCCGACACCAATTTCACTAGCAAGTTCGTAGACTTTCTTCGCCATTCTATTATCCCTTTATCTTTTCTTCTTGCTTACTTCAACTTAAAGGCTGCAAGTTCTTCACGCAGTCTTCTCTCGGCTTCCGAGAACTTCGTGACATCATCACCTTTCTTAGTTTCAGAAGATTCTCTACGCTTAAAGCCGGTCTGGTTAGGCACAGCTGATGCGGAGATAATTTCTGCATTTTCATCGAGGTCTTTTTTAATTGTTTCATCTTCGAGAGCGTTCTGAGCTGTCTCAACCATCGTCTTCGCATCCGCGACAGATTTGCCGAGATATTTCGCTACGTCCTCAGCTTCAGCACCAGAAAGATCGACAATCGACATGATTCCTTTCTGGACGAGGACCTGAGCCGTGGCTTCAGAAATAGTAGCGAGCTGGGTGAGGTTTTCAACAGCGAGTTTCACGCGCTCTTGGAGTTTAGCTTTCGAAATAATATTTACTTTCCAGCCTGTGAGCATCGCTGCCAGACGAACATTCTGCCCGCGTCTTCCGATCGCAAGAGAGAGTTGGTCGTCTTCAACAATAACATCGAGAGTATGATCACCGTGGTTGAGAGAGATTGACTGAATATCGGCCGGAGCGAGAGCGGCGCGAGCAAATGTTTCAGTATCTTCGTTCCAACGAACGATATCTATTTTTTCGCCTTGGAGTTCGTTCACAATGTTTTGAACGCGAGAACCTTTCATCCCTACGCAAGCACCAACGGGATCGATGTCCCGGTCACGAGTTGTGACTGCAATCTTCGCACGGTGGCCTGGCTCACGGGCAGCGGCTTTGACTTCAATTGTTCCATCAGCGATTTCTGGAACTTCGACTTCAAAGAGTTTCACGAGGAACATCGGGGATGTTCTGGTCAGGCGAATTTCCGGCCCACGGTTGGTCATGACAACCTCAGAAAGGTACGCCTGAATACGGTCACCTGGTTTGAACGATTCACCGAAGATGATTTCTTTTTTAGGGAGGATCGCATCTGACTTTCCGAGATCGATCACAACGTTACCTTTCTCAAAGCGACGAGCAATACCAGTCACGAGATCACCTTCACGGTGCTTAAATTCAGCAAAAAGAATGTCTCTTTCAGCATCGCGAACTTTTTGAAAAATAATTTGTTTTGCGGTTTGAATATCCACGCGAGAGAAACCAGGGTTCTCAATTTTGAGCCCAAGTTGGTCGCCCACTTCACAGCCTTCATCAAGCTTTTTGGCAGCGTCGAATTCGATTTCAACGATGGAGTCTCGAACTTTTTCGACCACGTTCTTGTACTGGAAGATTTCTACTTCGCCGTCGTTTTCGTTATAGCGAGCTTCGTACTCACCTTGAATACCGAATTTCTTGCGAGCAGTGACGAGGAAGGCTTGCTCAATAGCACCAACGATGAATTCCTTCTTGATCCCCCGGTCTTTACCGAGTTGTTCAATCACACGTCCGAGTTCTGAAAAATTCACACGACTCTCCTTATTCCCTAGCTGCTTTGAGGTCAGGGTCTAAATTGGCTTTCTTTAACTGTTTATATGTTAGCTTCAGAGGGAAGTTACTCACTTCCATCGTAAATCCTTCGTCATTCGCCTCGAGGAGTTTCCCTCGAAATTTCTTCTCGTTAGCAATCCCTTTCGGAGCACCAACTATTTGCTCGGGAGATAATCCGCCGATAATTACCGAAGCAATAACCTCTCCGATGCTCGTCTTGAAATGATCAAGATTCGAAAGGTGACGGTAAACGCCCGGTGATGAAACTTCGAGCACAACTTCTTCGGGTATCCAAGTTTCGGACTCAAAAACCGGAGAAAGCGCGTGGTCGACTTTTACACAATCATCAATCAGAGCAGAACCGGTTCTCGGATCTTGGATATAAACGCGAAGAACTTTGCTGGTGTTCACATATTCAAGGTCGTAAAGACGATAGCCAGCTTCCTGAACAATCGGTTCACACATGTGGTAAAATTTCTTTTCAACACCAGTTCTTTCGCGGTGGATATCCATAAAATAAAAAAGGATGGAAACAATTCCACCCTTTCCTCTAAGCCAACTTTAAAACGAGCAGGGCTAATTTCTAACAAAGTTCAATCAAAAGAGCAATTTAAACCCTCTATGACTCAAATAGTCAGCCGCAGCATTTCTGCTGCCTCCCCGTCCGAGTAGTAAGATTTCACTCGGCGGAGCACTTGAAACCCAATCTTCTCGTAGAATCTCCGGGCCCTCTCATTGGACTCTTCTACTTCAAGATAAACGTACTTAAAGTTAAGATTTCTGAGACTTTCAGCGACATATTGCCAAAAAATCTCTGAAGTTTTTGTTCCACGCAACTCAGAATGAATAAATATTTTCAAAAGATGCGCTGTTTCATCGCCTGGATTAGTCGCTAGTAAAGTAAAACCGAGCAGATGATCTCCGTCATGGTACGCCCAAACCTGATGGCGGGATAAATCGAGGGAATTCCAATCGGAGTCTTTCCAGGGCCTTGGAAAATACGCTTGATCTAAATCAAGCACCATTCTCCAGAGTTCATGATCTTTAGTGAGAGCGAGTATTTTACCAGTAGTATTCATGTGGAAACTGCTTATCAAGGGACTCTACAAATAAATCAACAGATGATCTTATTTCTTCAAAACTCCGCGAAGTCTTCAACTGATTTCCATAACGAGATCTGAGGTAAAGCTCCATTTGCAGGAGAGTAATGAAGTTGGTTTTCAGTGTGTCTTTGTATAAGACGGAGGTCCCACATTTATTTTCTTTGGCTCCTTCGCGGATGAGCTTGGCGAGCTCCGGCGAAACATTTCCTTCCTGATCTTCTGAGTAGCGAAGCATTTTAAAAAACGTCCGGATTTTTTTTAGCATGGCATCGTGAGCATTCAGATAAGTCCGGACTTCTTTATTATCCCGGGGGAACTTCGACAGAAAACTTTGGAGATCTGGGAGAAATTTTTTATCAAAATAGCGAACCACAAAAGCATCATCGTAGATGCAGTGGAGAGCCCCAATGTTACGTAACTGAAATTCCATGTCTTGGATGGACACTGTGCGATCGAGAATTTTCATGATGTAGCGGTCAGAAGAAACGGGAGTCAGCACCTGAGCGCTGACTCCCGAAATGAGAAAACTATACAGGAGAACTGATTTCGATATTTCCGATATTTTTTTGCTTAACGACTTCATTCTCTTTATGGAAACGAGCATTCACGCGCGGGTTGAAGGTGTAACCGTCTTTTCCGCGGAGGATGTACTGTCTCTTCACTCCTTTAGGCTCAATAAGCTTACGGAGACGGCTGATCGATGTATAGATCAACTTATCGTGGATAAGTGGATTGTATTCGTCTTTCCAGATCATCTTCGCGAGGTCTTCCTTATTATAGTAAGTTCCCGGGGTCTGTGCCAGAAGGAAAAGAATCTCGAGGAGAACGAATCTGTGCTTAAAGTCGATCATGCCCAGAGATTTCTCATGGATCACTCGATTGTGACGGTCAAGGTAAAGATCTACGCTTGAATCATTGACGTCTTCCACTTCCATACTGATCAGTTGCTGAAGGCGCTTGAAATATTCATCATCGAGCGAATTTTGAGCAAGACCGAAAAGCATGAGAGCTTTAGAGAACTCGCCCATTTTCTTAAGAGCAACGCCCTTGTTAAGCAGGACGTAGTTATGCATGTTCCAGCAGCGTTTGGAGTGGAGAAGTTTCATCGCAAGATCGTACTGCGGAAGAGCAGCGGCATAATCTCCGAGTTCGCGCAGAGCATTTCCCCAGAGAAGATGCATCGAACCTTTGAGGTACCCTTTTTTGAGAATATTCAGAAGTTCATTCAGTTGATTGAGGTTTGTGACGGTTTCAGCAAAATTCTTCATTTGATACGCGTTGGTCGCCATCGCATAAAGAGATTTGGCCATGAGCTCAGGCTCATTCTCAGTCTGTGCTTTTCTGTACGCTTGATTAAAGTTTTTCTGCGCTTCTTGGAACTCACCTTTGTAGGTGTTCACCACAGCAGCGTTGTAGAAGTACTCACCGTTGAGCGAAGGAAGAGTCGCTACCGTTTGATCAAGGAGATCGGCCGAGAGCTGGATGTACTTGTGAGCTTCTCTTTCATTCAGAGACTCAGAGTAAATACGAATGAGGAATCCGTAGATTTTAAAGACGGCAAAAGCATCTTGTGGAAGCTCCGTGCGTGAAAGAGCAGCGAGGAAATGCTCCTCAGCTTTCTCAAAGTCCGCTTTATCATAATAGATTTTAGCGAGGCGATAGTGACCTTGTCCCTCGATCCGACTTGAGTCCTTCGGGAGATGGGCCAGAAAACGATCGTCTTTAGCGAGATCAACCACAGCACGACTCATCGTAGTTTCAATCGATGGGGTTTGGGTGATATCCATAGGTCCTCCTAGGCGAGTAAGAAATTCTGATCTTACAGTTCGATAGTCGGGTACTTAAACCTCATTCCTTACTAAAAGGCAAGGTGTCTCGAATTGGGTCGTCTGAAAAGCTTTTTATTTCAATGATTACTGTGTCTTGAAGTGTGTAAGAAGAATTTTTATGGAGGCAAGTTGACCCCAGCGAAAAGGAGCTTCTGTCAGGCTGTAAGATTCCCCTTTCTTACACCCATCATTTCCTTACCTCGAGCATTCCTAACTCTTTGATAAAACGAGACTTTATTGGTATGGTCATTCCCACCTAAATAACTTTCACGAAGGTCGCTTCCGATGGCTAAATACGATCTCGATACTCTTCGGCACTCTTCTGCGCATTTGATGGCCCAGGCAATCATGGAACTCTTTCCGAACGATAATGTTCAGCTAGGAATTGGTCCCGTCATTGAAAACGGTTTTTATTACGACATTGAGATGAATACGAAGCTCACAGATGAGCATCTGAAAAAGATCGAAGAGCGCATGAAAGAGCTCACCAAAACGAATATGCCGGTTGTCCGACACGAAGTTTCGCGCGATGAAGCGCTGAGAATTTTTGGCGAGAAAGGCCAGACACTGAAGTGCGAACTCATTAAAGATATTCCGGATGGGGAAATCATCAGTTACTACACCCAAGGCGATCATTTTTTTGATCTCTGCACTGGTCCGCACGTCGAAAGAACAAATGACCTTACACCTTGGTTCAAACTGCTGCACACGGCAGGAGCTTACTGGCGCGGAGATCAAACGCGTCCGATGCTTCAGCGAATTTATGCAGCTTGCTTTAGTTCCAAAGAAGAGCTCCGTGAATATTTGACGATGATTGAAGAAGCAAAAAAACGAGATCATAGAAAACTTGGAAAAGAACTCGAACTCTTTATTTTTGATCCGGTCGCACCTGCATCTCCCTTCTTCATGCCGAAGGGAACAATCGTTTACAACGGTCTCGTCGATTTTATGAAGAGAATTTACAAAAGATTCGGGTACCAGGAAGTCATCACGCCACAGGTTCTCGACGTGGATCTATGGCACACGTCCGGTCACTATGAAAAATATCACGAGAACATGTACTTCACTCAAATCGACGACAGAGAGTTTGCCCTCAAGCCGATGAACTGTCCGTGTCATATGCTGATGTTCTCTCATCACCGTTATTCTTATCGCG
>CANETG010000006.1 GCA_947440875.1 Bacteriovoracaceae bacterium | reverse complement strand
GTTAAGGAGATTTTCGTGAACTTCAGAACGAACGAAATCGTTGAGACGCTTAAAAGTCATGATACTCGGCAGCTCTTCAATCAGATGGTTGAAAGCCTCGAGACTCTTAAAGTAGAAGAAGTGGCACTTGTTCATGAATTTTACGAAGAGACGATTGAGGGCATCGCTTCGAGTATTAATGACCTACGGATTGACGACGACGACTCTGAGGCTCAGGCATCTCTTCCTTCCTTGTGGCTCGAACTCCGATTGGAGTGGAACCGGTATAACAACCAAATGCAGTATCAGACGTTTACTCTTGGCGAGGCAAAGCCCTTCCTCATGGCGAAGGGCTCTTGCCTCTCTTACATTCTTGGAGTGATAGAAACGTTCATTAACTCCGAGGATCTTTTCTGGGTTTATAAAATCGCCAGTCAGCCGGTCGAATCGATCCGCGACCGCACGAATCTTGCGAACCGTTTCTACGAGCTCGTAGAGTCATTCGACAAATGCTCCCAGCTCACCAATGAATCTCTCTTCCAATCGCGGGACGATATCGTTGCCCGCGATGTTGAAATGACAAAGAAAATGGATCACACGATCCTTAAAGTTGCCGAAATCTACGCGCAGTCCGTGTGGTTAAACACAAATGATCTCAATGAAAATCTCCTTGTTCTTTTAACTCCGTGGCTCCGCAGATCCAACACTCGGGCCGTCATGAACATCGGAGAGTGTGATCCCAATATCCGGATCGCACCGGAGGTAGCGACGGCGTTCCGAACGATCGCTCAGGAGTGGATGAAAAGTATTTTCGCCATCCGTGAAAAGAATGCATCAAATCGTCACGCATTTAATGATATGCACATCAACATCTCTTGGTTCGTCCGAAAAGAAAAGGGGCGGCTTCGGTTCGAATTCAGCGAGGACTCTGGTTTGAGTACTCCCGTGTTACTCGATCTGAAGCGCTTTGCTCATCTGGGTCTTCTTGTTGAGTCCAGCAAAACAGACACGATTCGGACTTTGGTATTTTACTGCGACCAAAGAAGTCTTCATGAATACCTTGTCGTTCGTCAAAAAGAAAATGGAGTCTCTCAGCTGTTCGGGATTTCTACGAGCTACATCGTTCGCATAGAAAAGAATGTCGCTGTGATTGAACTCGATAAAATGAAGCGACTGGCTTCGCTCAATACCTCGCAAAATCTTCCTCTCATTCGTTTACGAGATTCGGTCACAAGCGAGAGAAACATCGTCAGCGAAAAGTCTGCCTTCGTCGTGATTGACGATGTGGGAGGTGGTCAGTTTGTGGTTGAGGTAGATGAAGTTGTTGGCATCGTCCGTGGTGCCTTAAAGCCAGGGACAGGAATTAAAGAAAGTAAGAGCTGCCTTGGTGTTGTGATCGGAGGTGAGAGCCTTATTAATATCATCGATGTGTATTACCTGAAAGGTGTCTCATGATTGACTCACGTTCTGAACTCATCACTCAAACCCATTCAAGCCCCGATCTGAACGATCTCATCGACTGGGGGACTGAAGCGGCGTTCACTCTTCCCCAAGAAAGTGAGGACCGAGTTCGCCAGTCTTATGAGCGGCTTGTCGCGCACGTGAATTCTGGTGAGGGTAAGATTTACGGCATCCACACGGGCTTTGGCTCAGATGTGACGGCCAAAGCAGTCACGGACTGGAAAGAACATCAGTTCGCCCTTCACCGCTACCTCCAGGTAGGGGTCGGAAAACCACTTCCTATTTCCGTTGTTCGCCGGGCGCTTCGTCTACAGGCGTTTAAAAGTTCACTTGGATTTTCTGGGATCCATCCGGAAACATTTAATCAGCTCCTCGTGCTTTCTCAAGCGGAAAATCTGCCACAGGTTCCTTCGTACGGAAGCCTTGGTGCCAGTGGTGATCTCGTGACGATGGCGCACGCAGTAGCACCTCTTTTTCAAAACAAAGATGATGTCAGAGGTCCAAGAGATGTTCTGACTCTCGTCAATACCAACGCCGTGATGGCCAGCTATGGCGTTGAGCTTTTTTCATCGGCCAATAAATTTCTCCTCGAAGCGATTCGCCTCGTAGCGATGAGTAGCTATGCCGCAGGTTACGGTGCCCGACATTTTACCGAATCTGGGATCGATCTCCCTCACCAGTGTCCGCAAGTTTCTTACGTTTCAAAAAAATTAGTCGAGTTTATTGCCGAGTTCGAACGAACAGAAATAGAAAAACCAATTCCCGGAGCGGGCCAGGAGCAGGCGAGATATTCTCTGCGCTGTTCTCCGAATGTTCTCGGCGGTGCTCTCTGGAGTTTTAAACACGCTGGCGAGCGCATCCAGCTCGAGGCACTTCGCGTGGCCGATAATCCGATCGTGCTTGAAAATGAAATTTGGCACGGAGGTCATTTCTACGCTCTTGGTATAGCGCAATCGGCAGACCTCATGGCGGACGGAATCTTTCGGATCTGCGAAATGCTTGACCGACAGGTTCTGATTTTTATGTCACCTGATCTTAATAACGGACTTCCACGGAATCTTGAAGTTTCGGGCCAATCGCACTTGAAAGGCATTCATCAACTCATGTCTTCTCTACTCCAACAGTTGAAAACGCAACAGATGCCTTCTCGCATGTTAAGTTTCTCCTGCGAAGGAAACAACCAAGATATCGTTCCTTGCGGCATGGCCGCACTCAATAGTCTGTCACAGCAATTGGATCTTGCCTCTGAGATGCTTCGAGCTGCAAGCTTCGTTTTCGAAAGAGGCTTTCACCTGCGACGTAACGAAAAAATGCCACAGAGTTTACATCTTTGTTCCTGGAGTTCGTATGCTCCTTAGTCGGACCTTCAAAGATATACTCTGCGCGACTTCGCACCCAACTCTCGCCTGGTGTGACGAGTCCGGTGCGGTGACGGAAGTCCTTTCGGGTCCGAACATTTGGGCGCTTGCCTTTGAGCGTGCCAGAGAATTAAAAAAGGCGGGGGCCAGACCCGGAAACAGAATTACTTCCTCACCACAGGGAAAAGAATTCATCGTCGATCTCTTCGCCGCCATGATTGGGCATTTCGTTCTCGTCCCGGATGACTTATCTCCTCGCGGGATTACACTCACACCCAATTCCCAGATGCTTTTCCACAAAGGCGTTTTTCTCGAGATGAAAACTTCTGGCTCCTCAGGGGAGCCGAAAACGCGGTATTACACCCAAGAAGGAATCAAGCAGCAACTTAAAGCGCATGCGAATTACTTTCTCTCACCGGTAGAAACTGAGCGCCTCGCACTTCTCCCCTGGGGACATGCCTTCGGTCTAGTTCTCGATCTCCTCTTAGGAATCTACTCAAAATCAGTTATTTTTTGCCCGACAGAAGATAAACTTCGTGGATCTCGCAAATGGATTACTTCCATGCTGAATACGCATCCTATCCATCACATGGCATTGGTTCCACGCCAACTTGAACTTATCCTTTTTAATGGCAGACTTTCACCACGCGCTCCCGAAGTCGTTTTTGTGGGAGGAGCTTCTTTAACTCAGTCGCTCATCCAGAGAAGTCGGACTTGGCTCGGCAATGGTCAACTCATTGAAGGATATGGTCTTACCGAAGCTGGGCCAGGGGTTCTTTTGAATGGCCGTCCGATTGCATGCGAAATTAAAATAAAGGACGGAATTCTTTTCGTTCGATCTTCGAGCTGGAGCTTATCTGAAACTCTGGAAGAATCTCCTGAATGGAATTCTACGGAAGATCTCTGTTTGGAAAACGAGTCTGGATCTTTGAATGTGACGTGCAGAGCTTCTCACCGGATTAAATCATGTTCAGGAACTTGGGTAAATCTCTCGAGCATTGAATCCCAAATTGCTCTCTCTGTTAATGCCCGAACAGTAACCCTGAAGCCCTGTCCTCAAGGTCTTAAAGTTTTTTTGCTTCTCGAAGAAGCTCTCTCAGAAGAAAAAAAATATCTTATTCGTGAGCGCTTACTGCAGTCCACGGGACTAGCATCGGAGCTCTTTGCAATAGTCGTCGACCAGTCGACCGAGAATTTACTCGAGCAGTCACGGGGTAAAGATTTGTCTTATTTTTTTGAAAATCAACGTTTAGTGAGTTAGGGACCGTAATGGAAAACGATGACGAGCTATTAGAAATTCGGCAGATGTTTGTGCAAGAAGCATTCGAGCTGATTGAGTCGCTTGAGAAAAAATTTCTCATGCTCGACGAAGATCATACCTTGATCGATGCGCTCAACGAAGCGTTCCGAATCGCGCATAATCTTAAGGGCTCTTCCGCGGCGGTTGGTCTTGATCATATCTCTGTGTTCGCTCATAAGTTTGAAAACCTTCTGACTTTCCTGAGACTAAGACCCGATCTCAATTCGAAAGACCGAAATGGATTACTCCTCGAGACCACTGATCTCTTAAGAAGTTCTTTCACTTTAATCGCGGCTTCTCAAGAAATCGATAAATTTGCCATTGATAAAATGATCGAGCGGATTAACGCCGAAGCGGCGACCGTTGAAGCGGAGATAGGATCGAAGAAAAAAACGGAAGATTCGTCTCCGGTTCCAGAAAATCCGCACGAAGAAAGTGATTTGAATGGGGAAAAAAAATCAGGTCAGGCCGGACAGCAAGTTCTTAAAGTAGGGATTGACCGAGTCAATAGTATCCAGCAGGTCGTTGGTGAGCTAGCGACACTTCGCGCTCAGCTTCTGTCAAATATTTTAGAGCCGCGCCAGCTCCAACTCGTCGTCGGTCTCATGGACAAAAATATTCGCGAATTGAACGAACGCGTTCTCGACATGAAAAAGAGCTCGCTCGAGCCTTTGAAACAGCGAGTATCGCGAGTGGTGAGAGATACTTCCCACAAGCTTCAGAAGCCGATTTCATTTCAATTCACATCGAATAGTGATTTCGTTGAAAAGCCAATCCTCGATGCTCTCGTGGACCCACTTGTGCACATGGTTCGGAACTCTCTTGATCACGGTTTAGAAAATCCTTTGGAAAGACTTGATCGAGGCAAGCCCGAGAGCGGTGAGTTGAGTATTCATATTAACGTCGAACCGACTGTCGTCGAGATCACGATTAAAGACGATGGTCGCGGGATTGATGCGAAAAAAATTCTCGCCAAGGCCAAAGAAAAAGATCTTGTTGGCAATGAAGCCGATAGCTGGCCTGAAGGGAAGATTCTTGAGCTTCTTTTTGCCCCTGGCTTTTCAACGGCAGAGCAGGTGTCTGAATTTTCCGGTCGTGGCGTAGGCCTTGACGTTGTCCGGAGTAACATTGAGTCACTCGGTGGATCTCTTCGAATCCATACGGAAATAAATCGAGGAACAGAATTTAATCTACAGATTCCGATGTGTAACGGTCTTTCGGAGGCCCTTTCAATTAAGCACAATGGAAAATCCTATCTTGTTTCAATCAACGGAATGACCCGAGTCATTAGCGTCGATCGTAAAAAAATTAAAACCCCTGTGCCGGATCTCATCATCTATGAAATGGGTGGGGTCTCTCATCAATTCGTTCCACTCGATACGAGCTTAGATGATTTAGTAATTTCCGAACGCGCTACCGGAATTATTGTTCAAGTGAATAATAAGCACTACTGCATTCCCGTGGATCATGTGGGCTCAAAAGGCCAGCACATGATCAAACCCATCGGAAGGTGGATGAGTAGCGCCCCGGGAATCCTCGGCATGTCGATCATCGGCGACGGTACACCAGTTCCTTTCTTAGATCTTAAAAAACTCATCATAGAAAAAACAAATCTTCGAGAGACCCTCGACATCACGCCCAAGGAGAAAAGCGCATGAAGAAACTAGAGCAACCGATGAAAGCCGAATCACCCATTCACCAAAAACGCCAGATGCTCGAGGTCGTCAATACAAGTAACGATACCGGTAGTCGAATTTCTGAGAGAAAAAAATGGCTCAAGCAGCAAGCAGCCGAGCGCTTGAACCTTCTCACCGAAGACCTAGCCGTGACGTCAGAAACAATTTCAAGTTCAGCGCAAGATTTGAAAGTAACAATGTCCGAGGTCAATGAGCAAAGTAATATTGTAAGATCCCTTGTTGATAAATCCATTCGCATCGGGGATCTTATCCTGGATAATTCAAAGAATCTCAATAACCACTCTCAAACAGCGCACGACAAAGCTGCTCAGCTCCAGATTCAGATTCAAGAATTCTTCCGCGGCGTGAGTGGTTGGAAGCATTCTGTTGAAGATGCTGGGAGTGTTTGCCTTGAGACGAGTCGATTGGTCCTCGAACTTCAGCAATCTTCCAAAGAGATTAGTTCTGTGATCACCGCTGTCGCGGACATTGCTGAGCAAACTAACCTTCTCGCATTAAACGCAGCCATCGAAGCAGCTCGCGCGGGCAGCGAAGGTTTAGGATTTGCTGTCGTGGCCGATGAAGTCAGAAACCTAGCCGAAATTGCTGAGAAAAGTGCCTGTCGCGTGACAGAGACGATCGCTTCTATCCATGGTCACGTTGAGCTCATCATGTCTCTTTCCAATAGCGGAGCAGACTCAGCGAAGACGGATATTGAAAATGTGAAAGTAGTCCTGAATCATCTGGGAGAAATCTCTGAGGTCATCAAGTCAGTCTCCCTCGACGCAGGAAAAATGGCGCGAGATACGGAAGAAGTCTCCCGCGATGCTCAGTCGTTCAAACTGAGAGTTGATTCTGTTGCAGCGGCAACGGCACAGA
The DNA here is from genome assembly GCA_947440875.1 of Bacteriovoracaceae bacterium. Taxonomy (GTDB): domain Bacteria; phylum Bdellovibrionota; class Bacteriovoracia; order Bacteriovoracales; family Bacteriovoracaceae; genus Peredibacter. The sequence goes on along the minus strand of CANETG010000006.1, from coordinate 20,880 downwards.
CATCTTCGTCAGGCGCAGAAGCACTCGCAAGCTGCGAGGAGCAGTTCATCGCGATGACTGATATTATGGAATCCTCAAAGCTCCTGAGCGATAAATCGAGAAAGTATCTACTCAACAACAGCTCTGAGTATCTGGATATGCTTGGTTCTTCTTCTCAGCAGCTGACGGCAACTGTCCAGGAGACCAATGCTTCCGCACAGGAAGTGGCGGCCGCAATTAGTCTGATTGCGGAGGGGGCAAATTCACAATCCGAGCAAGCTGATTCTTCGCTTCTGATTATTAAAGAAGCACGGGTAAAAATTGAATCGATCTTAAAGAGTGCTGATAGTTTTCGAGCATCCGGCGGATCCATTGAGCAGACGTTTCAGAATCTTACGAGTATCATCGTGGGAATTCAGCAGAGTCTTTCCAAAACGGCAATTTCATCTCGGCAAGCTCAGGACAATGCCTCGGAGCTGAAATGCTCAGTTGCGAAAATACAAAAGTTCATCCGCTCGATCCGTGAGAATGCTTTGATGACTAACATGCTATCGGTTAGTGGAGGAGTTGAGGCCGCGAGGGCCAATGAGTCTGGCAAGGGATTCTCGGTCGTTGCAGGAGACATCCGGGCGCTCGCCTCAGATACGTCTTCGAACTCAGATATCATTGAAGATCTCCTTGATAAAATTTATGAAAAAACGATTCTCGTTCAGAGCTACATTAGCCGAGTTAATCAATCAGCTCAGCGTGACTTCGTCCGTGCTGAGGAGTCCGTCGTACAGATGCGCAATCTCATTGATTCGGCCAAGTCATTCACTGAGCTTGCCAATGATATGGTATCAAAGGCGGCGGAGTCTGAAGAATCTTGTAAGGACGGATCAATGATTGTGGAAGACGTAAGTAAAGCCGCTGGAATTATATCAGAAAGTGCCAAGACTGCCGCCGAGATAGCCAAATGCCAATCTCGATCAACTCAAGAGCTTAGTCTCCAGGTTGAGCAGGTGTCATCGATGGTGAAAGAATTTGGATACATGTAAGAGGTGCCTATGAAAGTAATTATTTTTAAAGCGTCGGATACTCAAGTTGCGGTCCCACTCAGTGACGTCCGCGAGGTGATCCGCCGAGATGACCCATCGACAATCGATGACATCGAATGCATCCGCGGAAAGTTTACTAAAGTCAGCGATGCAGGTTTGTTTCTGATGGGAACATCGGTCAACGATCCCGTAAAAAAGACGATTCTTTTGGAGCGGCAAGGCTGCATGATCGGACTTTCGACTTCTTCGGTCAGTAGAATCTTTGAAGTGAACCCGCAATCCGTACAACAAAAACCTCCGGGACATGCCGTTGGATTTCCTAATTTTTGCCAGGGAATTTTCAGTCTTCCGGATTTTTCAGGGCCTATTTATCTTTTAGATGTTGAGCAACTCTTCACTCAGGAATCCTCGACTGAAGCAGGAGCCTTGGGCTTAGCACCAGATGTGACGGAGGAGCAGACCTCGTTGTCACGGGCGATTTGCTTTAAGTTGGGAAGTTGCGAGTACGCTTTTTCCATCGAAGAAACCGTTGAAATCATCCGCGGGAGAGAATCCAGATCTGTTCCGGACACGAAGTCCGTAATCGAGGGTGTCATCAACCTTCGGGGGATCGTTTTACCCGTAATTGATCTTCGGAAAGTGGCCGGAACCCAGGTAAAAAATCAAAGCGGTATCAAAGATACTTCTAAAATCATCATTGTGAAATCTGATGACCAACTCATCGGATTTCGAGTCGAGCTCATGACTGAAGTCACACCGTTCTCCTCAAAGGGACTTGAGCTCCTTACGGATACTTTTAGCGGGATGGGAAAATCCTGGATTCATCAAATGCTTCGCGTGAGTGATGAGCGCACCGTCTTTTTTATTAATTCAGATTGGTTCGTTAAAAATGCAGCATGAAAATCTTCGTATTTATCTCTATTCAAATTCTCCCGTGTTCCGGAATTGGATCGAGTCGAGCCTTCTCTCTGCCGGAGTTCGCATCTTCGCCAAGCCCCGGGGAGATTATCGTTCGCAGACACTCGATAAAAATTTCTTTAACTGCCTAATCGTCGATGACGAGGTCGGTGGAGAAGAATTCGACCGCATGATTCGAGTCCCAACTCAGAAAGGTTTCGAAGACATGAAACTAGGTATTGCACCGTACATTCTTTCCCAGCTTCCTGAATATTGGAATTTGTTTTCATCACCTGCCCCGGAAACTCCTCGCGGTCATCACGTTGTCTTCCTTGGTCTGAGTACTGGAGGACCAGCTGCGCTTGAGAAAATCCTTCCGCGGATACAGCTCAACCCGAAGACCATTTACATCATTGCTCAGCATATGCCCGCGGGGCAAACTCGCGGTTTAGTGGATCATCTTTCACGGAAAGAGAATATGAAAATCCGTGAAGCAGCTCACCTCGAAACACTCGTTCCGGCAACTTGGTATGTTCTCCCCTCCGGTGTGCATTCTTTTTTCTGTGTGAACCAAAACAATTCACCCGTCTTTTTTCAGTCAGGAAATCCAGAACGGCTGCATAAACCTCTCATCGATTTGTCACTGTACTCAATTGCCCTCGCATGCCGACGAAAATTACTCGCTGGAATCCTCACTGGTATGGGCAGCGACGGCGCCCTCGCACTCCTGGCGGCCCGGGATTTTCGGGCGACTACGTTTGCAGAATCCAGAGACTCCGCACTCGTGTTTGGAATGCCTAAGGTTGCGCTCGAAAACGGTGCAACGACCAACGGAATAGACCTCGAAAAAATTCCCGACTTTATTCACGATTGGACCGTTAGCTCGCGCGAGAATTCCGATGTGGCATAAAGGATCAATAAAGTCATTGTCTCTTCTTATCGAAAAACAATACGGAATTCGCTGCGATGAAAATAAGCTCATTTCCCAGATGCCTATACTCAGCTCCATTCAGACGAAGGCCGGATTTTTGCGCGAAGAGGACTTTCTTAATTTCTTAACGGCATCCCCGAAGTCTAAAGAACTCATCGAGATTGCTGAGAATTTTTTAATCCACGAAACGTATTTCTTTCGTGAGTTTAAACAGCTCCAAGCATTCTCGGAATTACTCTTGCCTGAAATCGTCGAACAAAAAAAGAGAAAAGGAGACGTTACCCTAAGTCTCTGGTCAGCCGCTTGCTCAAGCGGTGAAGAGGCGTACACACTCGCCATTATTCTTAACGAACTCCTCGACAGAAGAGTTTTTCCCTCTATCAGGATCTACGGCACTGATCTTGATCGCCTGGTAATTGATAAGGCAAAAAAAGGTTCATACGCCGGAAGAACTCTCAAAGACGTCCCTCCGGGATACTTGGGCCGATATTTTTTGAAAGAAAAAGATGATGCGTATTCACTAGGGAGTCAAATCAAAGGAATGTGCGAGTTCCAGGTTGAGAATCTCCTTCTCACGAAGCCACCGAGTTCTCAGCGCTACGATGTTATCTTCTGTCGGAATGCTTTTATTTACTTCTCTGACGCGAATAAGAAAATAATTCTAAACCACTTCTTATCCTGTCTAAAAGCAGACGGAATACTCGTGATCGGATCGACGGATTCCATTTCTAAGATCGAATCACCTTTTTCCACTTTCACCAGAGGTGGCTTCACCTTCTACAGTAAGGGTAATTTTGGAAAGTAATTCCTGAAGTTCTTTGCCTGATTTTTCACTCTTCCTTGTAAAGAAAAACTTATGTGGATTTACTTTCTCGCGGTCAAAGTAGAGCGCCCCAGATGCGATAGATTTTTTTGTACTTAGCGCCCATAAAATCGTATCTGCCCCTTGAAGCGGAGTGCGCAGACGACCTTTCATCATTTTAGCAAATCCCGGAAGTGACTCATCCACTCCGGGTGTTTCTGCCCAACCTGGATGCATGGCAATCACAGTTTGCTGAGGAAATTCTTTCTGGAAAAAAGGAAGAAGTGTGACCTGAGCTCGCTTCACGTTGGCGTACTGATCGACTTTATCGTACCTAGGATTATTGAAAATCGTCTTGAGGTCTAACACCTTTAGGTACATTCCACCGCTCGTTACCCAGACCACCCTCGCTCCTGCTTTTAACTTTCCCGCCGCGAGTAATTTATGGGCGAGAAGGTAGTGCCCAAAAAGCTGTGATGCAAATTGAAGCTCAACTCCTTCTCTGTTGGTAGTAAATTTTTCAGGCATACTGCCTGCGTTTAAGACTAAGTGATCGAGTGGTTCAATCTCTCTTACCAGTGGATCAAAACCAGACCACTCACTTAAGTCTAATTCTTTGAAAGTAAGATGAGAGTTATGAGCAGAAAGCTCATTTCCTCTTTGAAGATTTCGCCCCGTGATGACGACATCAACCCCTTGCCTTACCATCTCTAGGGCCGTCGCTTTTCCGATCCCAGAAGTTCCCCCAGTGATGAGAGCTCTGCTTCCTTTTTTAAAGTCAAGAGTTTCATCAAACTGGCCCTCATGCCGAAGGTATCCCGAGCGATCGAAGCTAAAAAAAATACTGGCGTCTAATAATTTATTCCACATTATTTTTTCCTAGGAAATTCTCTGAGCAAGATTCATCGCTCCCTGCATAACACCGACGATCCCTTGCCCCGGAAAAGTAGTGTCACCAGACTGATAAAATTGCTTCCATTTTGTCGCGTGTTTGGGATAGGTCAGGAAATTTCGACGAAGAGTGTGGGGAAGACCTCCGACACTTTCTCGGCCTGTGAACCGGTGGAAAGTTTTTGGATCACCCACTCCGTTGAGTCGTAGATTCACGAGTTGAGGGAAGGTTTGAGAAACGAGCTCAGTAAATTCTTTTTCCCAAAGCTCAGTTTGTCTCTCGAAGGGTAAACGAATGTGAGTAGAAACAGTGAGTGTCCCCTCCGATGCTGAGGCAAATACGGAATGAGCACTCGCACCAGTAATTTGTGCATGGATCTGGTGATAGGCTTCAATTTCTCCACCATCGTAAAGGAAGTAGGCGGTAAGTGCTCCTTGGCCTTCAGTTTCATGTGGTACTTCTCCAAAGGCGCCTTGAGCGATTTTTTCTGACTCCCAAACGGGAATGGTACTGATCACAGTTTTGGCGAAGTAAAAACCTTTGGACGTTGAAACACGAAATCCTCCGCCTTCTTGAGTGATTTTTTCGACTTTCACCCGGTAACGAATTCGGTCTTTCACCGGTGCCGTCATATCGGTCCAAAACTTTTTCATTCCACCTTCTGGATACCAAGTATCTTCAAGGTAGCACAGACCCATGATGCCAATGAGAGCGGGAACATCTTTGGCCAAACTTTGAGTGGAAATCATCAAGAGTTCATCGAGCATTTGTCGATAATCCTCAGGGTAATCACCTTTCAGAAATACTTTTTCAAAAGATTGAAGGAGAAGGGGAAGTGCCCTCAGCTTTTTCGTCGTATCATTGAAAGCAAGTTTTGAGAGATCCCTCATCGAGCGAGGTGGCCAGAGTGCCGAAGCACGCGTGAGATTCCAGGCGAGTTTATTTAAAGCGTGGAGTTCCGTCCAAAGGTCTCGTACATTACACTCCGGAAAGTATTGTTCCTGCTCTTTTATCCAGTCTTCATTATTTGAAAAACGACGAAGAATTCCGCGTTTCGTATGAACGATAAGACCTGGATCTTTTTTTGTGAGTTTGACGGAAAGTTCATGACGATCAAGAAAGATTTTCAAAGGACCATCAAAGGCAATTCCCGAAAGAGTGGTGGCCCCAGCGTTCAACGGGCGACCTTCCCGCATAAAATATCCAGCGCATCCGCCGGGCATTGCGTGTGCCTCTAAGCAGATGACATTTCTTTTTTTCAGTTCGTGAAGAAGAGTTACTCCGGTGGCACCCGAACCGATGATAATTGTGTCAAATATTTCCATCAATTAAGCTTATCAGAGGATAGGGTAAAATTCTCCAACATTGGCGTGCGTGTGAGCTTTGTCCACCTGGATTCACACACCGAATCATGTAAAACTTCCACGGTCCGGAAAGCATCTCTTGAAGTTCACTCGTGCGAGCGATATCACTTTTCAAAATTACTAAGGACACCTCAAAATGAAACTCTTCCTCATCCTTTCTTTACTCGTTTTTGCCGCATCAAACGCATTTGCCGCTCGTTGTGTACCGGACAGAAATAACGAAATGAATTTTGAAAATCGCTGCGAAGTAGTTGTCACAGGAACTAAACTTTCTGAGTGCCACATCACGGGATCCACGAGATATCCTGAGGAGCGCGGTTATTACCCAGGAAACTACCCTGGACAATATTTTCCTCCGTACCACACGCATCCATGGGAGAGAACAGCTCCGACAACCAAAGCCTCTGCGTGCGATGTGACTTTTGAAGATTGTAAGTACTTCGCTTTCCGCCAACTCGATAAGTTCAGATACACAAATAATTGTGGTGATCTCTCAGTCGGGAAGAGTGTGGAGTACAAGTTTCAGACTCTCAATGTTGATGGAACAGTTTCAAACGAAGTGACCGGACGCATGAAGAAGTAGTTTTTAGATATAAGTGTTTTTAAAAAAGCCTCGGGAATCCGGGGCTTTTTTTATTTCAAGGGCCTTAAGAGAGAGAAGTTATTCATTTACGCCGCCGTTGAAGCTGTGCGCAAATGATGGCTCCAAGTATGCTGGCACCTTATTACTGGCACCTTATTATTCCGCGTCTTTTGTCATGACCGCAGAGACGTTCAATTTTCCAATCTCAGTCGCGTACGCGTAGTTGAGACCTTCGGGTTTATCGCAACTCGCGTGATAGCAAGGAGTTTTCGTACTCCAGTCTTCGATTGTAAGGAGCGCAGGAACTCCTGCCTTAAGAAAGGGAACGTGATCGCTTCCCCAAGCGCCGAGAGTAATTTTGGATTTTAACGTCGTGTAGGTAGCAGCGAGATCCGCGAACATCTTCGCCAGATTTTCGAATCCGGAATTCGTTTCGAGTTCAACTATCCCATTGGAGTTCCATCCGACCATATCCATATTGATCACGAGGCTCAGTTCTTTTACTCTTCCGCTCGCCTTGAGTGTTTTCACATAGTGTTCGGCACCAAGAAGTCCCCCTTCTTCACCGTTTGTGACAAAGAAGCGGATTGTTTTCTGATTTTTGTAAGTCGACAGAACGCGCGCCATCTCCACAAGAACGGCAGTTCCTGAAGCGTTATCATCTGCACCGGCAAAATCTTTTCCGACGGAATCCATATGCGCTTCAACAAGAATGACTTTATCCTCGGCCACTGATCCCTTCTTTTCGGCGAGCACACTGCATCTTCTTGAAGCATAACAAATCTGACTGGTCACATAGCCGAGTTCGGAAAGATTCATTTCAATTTCTTCGACAGCTTTTTCGTTCTCTGGAGTTCCCGCGTACCGCGTTTTGTAGCCCGCGAGCTTCACCACATAATCTCGAATGAGAGTTTCTGACATCTTAGAAACTTGGTTGCGGATATTGGGATTGGCTGCCATTTTATTCATGGATGAGTAGAGATAATGTTTCTCGGACCCATCGAGTCGTCTTAAATTCGAAAGAACGCTTTTGGGGACATTCGTTCCTTCAACAATCCAAAGACGGCCCGATTCCGAAACCGTTCTGACGTATTTTTCCAGATCTTTCACATCATGCGGATGCTGACTGATGACTTGGTAGCGAGCAGCAAAAGTTGTTGTGGAAAATAAAAGAGCGACTGTGAGGAGTTTCATGCTTGTCCTGTCCTTAGAACGTGATTCAAAAATAGTCCCAAACCGCTCGTTGATTTGATAGAATTAAGCTTTAAAAGTAAGGAAATGAAATGAAACTTGTCATCGGTAATAAGCGTCTTTCCAGCTGGTCCCTGCGCCCATGGCTTGTCATGAAGCACTTCGGAATTTTTTTTGACGAGATTCTCATTCCCCTCGATCAAACTGAGACCACGGCAAGCATCCTCAAGTTTTCGCCAACCGCAAAAGTTCCCGTTCTTATCGATGGTGATCTTCCTATTTGGGATTCGCTGGCGATTGTGGAATACCTTCACGAGAAATTTCCTGAGAAAAATTTATGGCCGAAAGATTCCGCAAAACGCGCAAGAGCGAGGTCGTTCTCCGCGGAAATGCACAGTGGATTTTCCGATCTACGCCGTCATCTCTCCCATGACCTTCATAAAAATTTAAAAGACTTTGATTGGTCACCGGCAAAAAGTGATATCGAGCGTATAAAAGAAATCTGGACTCAGTGTTTAGAAGAATCAGAAGGGCCTTATCTTTTTGGGGAATTCTCGATTGCGGATGCGATGTTTGCTCCGGTTGCGAATCGGTTCGTCAGTTATGGTGTACCGGTGGAGGGAGTTGTGAAGAATTACGTTGAGACCATTCGCTCAAACCCTTCACATAAACTTTGGATAGAAGCGGGTCTCTTAGAAACTTATACAGCCGACAAACATCCTTGAATAGTAAAGGTGACCTTGGACTATAACCAAGGTCACCATTTAAAAATTAAAACTTGTACGTCGCTCCGGCGTAGAGATTTCTTCCCAGCGCCCACTGAATACCCTCCGCTCTTACGCGTGAGTAGTAGTCCTTATCGAGAAGGTTATTGATCCCTGCAGAGACTAACCAACTCTTCGTGACGTTCACATCGGCGGTAAGATCGAAAACCGTGTACGAAGGAATTTTGAAGTTGCCGGTGTTACCGTCATCGCCAAAATGTCTGTCCACTATCACACCCATGAGAGCGATTTTGTATTGGTCGTCTTGTGAGTGGATGATCCCCGCACGAGTAATCGTTTTCGGTGCGTACTGGGGAGTCTTGCCTTCGAGTCCACGAGTAAAGCGTGCTTCGAGGTAAGCGACGTTAGCGTAGAAATTGAAGCTTCCTATAGGCTTCAAGGCATCAAAAAACTCAGAGAGTTTTGTTTCGGTCGCGAGATCAAAACCTTTATGTTCGCCGGCCCCGGTATTTTGGAAATTGTTTCCGACCTGACCAAATGCATTTTCATACCGAATGAAAAACGCTGAGGCGTCCCAGTTGAGCTTCGTTGTTTGACCGCGGTATCCGAATTCATAGTTAATCGTCTTAGAGGCATCGATGTCTTCTGAAATCGTAGAAATGCCGTTTCCTATAGGCACGGCCTCATTGTAGGTCACGGGCTTATACGCCTCTGAAATATTTCCGTAAATTTGAGAATCATCGCTCACGTGATAGGCGAGTCCGAGACCGAAGAGCGGAACATTTTCGGTTTCATCTTCCTGGCGATCAGAGCTGGTGGTTGTATTTTTACGTTCATCGATTTGTTGATTGATACTTTCAACTCTCACCCCAGGTGTCACCATGAAGTTACCGAGAGAAAATCTGTTCTCAACGAAGACTGAGTTCGTATGAGTTTCTCTTTCGAGTCTTCTCGTGAGAGTTCCGCTGTTCGCGTCTGGTCTAGCACCTGTTTCCTGGGTGAAAGGGGAGGTGACGTTGTAGTGGAGTATCCCTGCCGTGAAAGTGTTTTCGTTACTTCCGATCTTATATTTCTTGAGATACCGAGCTTCAGCATTGTAGCTGTAATATATTTGGTTTTGAATCGTGTTCGTTGTCCCTGTTGCGAAAGTTCCAAAGCCTGCTCCAGACTGTCTTTTTGAATACCGACGATAAGCTGATGCCCAAAGATTCACATGAATTTCGGAAGTATCGTCAATCTTAGATTCAACTCCACCTAAAACCTGAACGCGAGACACTTTTAATCTGTCATGGCTCTTCGTCGCTTTGTCTTGATTACCACCAAAAACAACTCGATTCGTTCCAGGAGACTTCGCAAAACCACCTGATTCTCCGTGATCAGAATCATAGCCATTGAAAGTGAATTTATATTTATTTTTTCCAGCGAAAGTAAAATTTCTGATCTGTAGGTAGTCTGCGGCGAAGTTCGAGTTCACTGTCTGCGGCCCATCTCCCTGACGACGGAGGTATTCGATCGCGTAAGAGTTATTACCCTTCGAACCATAGAGAGCATTGTTCGTCGTAAGGAGTTTGTATGATCCTCCTGTGAGCCCAACTTTTCCGGACGTCTTCTGATCTTTATTAAGAGGAGTTGAAAGATAATTTAAAACTCCTCCGGGTTGTGGACCGTAGAGGAGCGAAGATCCTCCACGAATAAACTGAACCTGATCCATCATCGGAAGCGCGGGTGAATAATAGTGTGCGGGATAACCATACATATCGGCCGGAACAGGAATTCCGTCTTGAAGGAGAAGGACGTTGAATGATTCGTGGGGATTCCCGAGACCACGGTAGGTAATCGCCGCGAGAGATTCGTTGGGCACTTCGGAGATCAAAAGACCCGGAGTCTGAGACGTCGCCTGCCGATAATTATTCGTCTGGAGTTGGGGAATTTCTTTTAGTGATGTGACAGTATTTTTTTTACCGGAGAAGATTTTATTCTCTTTGTTTTCTTCCCAGAAGCCAGAGAAAGAAACTTGTTTGTCTGAGTTCACTTCGATCGTCTCAAGTCTTTCCTGACCTTCGGCCAGAAGAGGTAACATGAGAAGAATAATGAAATAATATTTCACAGCGTTATCCTTGTGGTGTAGGCATCTTTTTGTTTGGCATATGAAACAAGAATCTTTGGAATCTGTCTAGGTCAATTTTGGTGATTTTCGATTTTCAGATTTTTGAAAAATCATTTACGTGTTGAAATGAACTCCAGTCAAAGGTGTCGTGGTTGCTTATTAATCGACATTAATCTCAGGAAATTTTGTTTTAAGTTAATCTTCCCCCAGGCTAAAGTTCTCTCCATGCGAAATCTGATATTTTTTTTAGTCTTCACCGCCTTTTTTGTCTTCGATATGAGTCTCGATTTAAAAGAGGGAATTCCTCTGTTCCATATCTGGCATGAGGCAGCACTCTTTTTTGTTTCCCTCATTGCAACCATTTGGCAATTAAGTGTCATCGTCCAGAAAAACAAACGAATCAATTCACTTCATCTTGAATTACTTGAAACAAAAAATTCTTATCAAGAATGGAAGGCCAAAACTCATTCAAGTGCGCAGCAATTAGGACAAATGATTGAGAGCGAATTTGGCCTATGGCATTTGTCCCAGAGTGAAAAAGATGTCGCACTCCTTTTGATTAAAGGTTTTTCCATGAAAGAGATTGCTGACTTACGTCACACTCACGAAAAAACCGTCAGGCAACAGGCCACCAATATCTACAAAAAATCCGGTCTCTCTGGTCGCCAAGAACTCGCTGCTTTTTTTCTTGAGGACATGTTAAATTTCCCAACTCTGTGCTGATACGACATCTGTCGGATTGCAGCCACATTTATTCTCTACGATGATCACTCCAGATGAAATGATTCATAAGGAGTCTTGGTATGCTTTGGCTAACACATTTTTTCTTCGTTCTTCTTTGTTTGATTCCCCTAACGAATGCCTATGCGGACATCGAGCTTAAAGATCTCGGTCTCACGAAAAGTGAGACCACTCTGACTCCGAAGCAGGTCGAAGAACAAAAAATCTTAGAGACTAGACACAGCAAACTGAAGACGCATGAAGTTTTAGGACTCACAACTTTGGGGTTCATGACGGCGACTCTCCTGACCGGAGGGAGTGCGCTCGATAGTAACATGCACATGTATCTGGGGATGGCGACCGGAGCACTTTACTATACCACCGCTTACTATTCTCTCACGGCACCGAAACCTCCCGGTATCAAGGATCGAGGAAACATTGTCTGGCACAAAAGACTCGCCTGGATTCACTTTCCCGCCATGGTCCTGGCCCCGATCTTGGGCTACATCTACAAAAAAAATGAAGACGACGGGAAGAAAAGCTCATCTCTTGTGAAACAACATTCTGCCATTGCTGGTGTTGGTTTTGGTGCTTTCGCTCTCTCCGCAGCACTCATGACGATTGATTTTTAAAAAAGGACTTTAAATTGAAATTTTTATTCGCATCAATGTTTCTTCTCATTATGCACCCAGCGGGGGCAAAGGATCTCTCTCTTTCCCACGCCAAAGCGGAGTACACGGTGACACACATTTTTAAAACGGTGAAAGGGGTGAGTATTGATCTCAAAGGGAAAATGGTCTGCGAAAATAAAAAGTGTGAATTCCTCGTTGCGATTGGGTCTAAGAGTTTTGTATCAAGTGATTCCAATAGAGATCTCAATCTTCAAACAATTCTTGAAGTAACGAAGTACCCGCTCATTATGGTGAAGGGCACTTTGTCTGAAGCCGATTTAAGCAAAGACCAATTCGATGTTCCTTCGAAAGTCAGCTTTCACGGCATTGAAAAAGAATACACTCTTAAAATTAAACGGAGTGAGCCCTTTTCGGGACAACTCACACTCCTTTTAGAAGATCACAATGTAGAACGTCCGAGCTTACTGATGGCGAAAATTGATAATGAAGTTCCTGTTCATTTTAATTTCGATTGGAAAGAGTAAATTGAAAAATAGGTATCTTCTTTTCTCTCTCTTGCTGATACTTGCAGTCAGACCTGTTTCCGGACAGGAATTTCAGCAGCTGATGGGAGATTATCCTTTCGCGACGACGCTCGAATTCGAATCGTTTCATTCTGGAAAGATCAAAGAAACCAAATTCTCTTTTTCTCAAAATGTCATGACAACGAAGAAATCAAGATTTGCTCTTTCCGGTAGGTACTTCGAACTGACGAATTCTCTTCGAGGAATTCCCAACTTCACGAACTCTCAGTTCGGTGTAAGTTATCGCCGGAATCTGGAAGATAAGAAATCCATTGGGGTAAGTGCCTCGTTTGGGAGTTCAAGTGACAAACCTTTTGAAGACGGAAGAGACGGAGTGATCCAGGTGAACGGGACATACCAATTGAATGAGAATTGGATCATCCTCGGGAATTACTCTAACAATAGACCATTTTTAAATAACATTCCTCTTCCCGGATTCCTCTACACCGAGAAGCACTCCAGAGAAGAGAGTGTGATGCTTGGCTTTCCTTTCATTTATATTCTTAAGCCTTTCTCGGATGAGATTTTCTCATTCAAGTACGTCGCCATTCTTCCTTACAATCATAAGATTCGAGTCCTGTTCAATAAGGTCGAGTGGGTCAAACCTTACGTCGGGCTTGAGCAACAAATAGCCGTATTTTTTGATTCAGAAAGGTTTTCAGATAGAGTCAGAACGTTCTGGAAAGAACGCAAGGCGGTAGTGGGATTAGAAAAATCATTTGGACCTTTCTTGAAGATTGATTTTCAAACGGGAAACTCTTTTGACCGTGAGTATTTCAACGCCTTGTCTTATGCTCGTAAGCACTCTGACGTCCGAAGAATTCACGACGGAGCTTTTGTTTGTCTCAGTTTAAAATCAAGTTTTTAAAGGCAGATTATGAAATTAATTTTTCTTTTCTTCGTCATAACGTTCACTCTTAAGAGTTATTCAATGGGACTTACTGAAATTTCTCAAATAGCTATTGAGAGATCATCTTCTTTGAATGCCAAGGAGATGGAAGGGCGAGCTCTTCAAAGTGAAGCGTCTCAGAGGGGCCGCTGGCAAAACCCCCAACTCATGGGGCAATTCGGAACTCTGAAATCAGGAAGCATGACAGGTGCCACCGCTGAAGTCAGTTTCTCACAGTCCGTGCCCTTATCAGATAAGTTTTCTTTACGGAAAGAAATGACACTCCTCGCGGTAGAGAATCATAAAAAGCAAACGGAGTTTTTTAAGAGTTGGATCTCGCATCAGGCTATCCTGGCCACATGGAAAGTCTATGTCACGAGCGAGCTCTTGAAACACGGAGTAGAAAGAACCAAAAGGATTTCACTCGTCAAGAGATACCTCGAGACCAGACCCAGAGTGACGATCAAACAGAGAGTAGAACTTTCCATCGTCACAAGCATGCTTCATCAGCTCGAAAAACAACAGGACATAAAACAGCATGACTATGGGACCGCCAAAAGTGATCTCGAATTCTGGCTGGGAAAAAGTTTAGCTGATTCGGAGATACCTTTCGCTCTCCCAGATCGTTATCGCTTCGTGGATGACCGCTCGCTTGACACGAGTAAAAGTATTGAAGTTGCAGAAGCGAGAAGTTCAGTGAAAATTGCGCAAATCGATTCTCAACTGGCGTCGAAAGAAAGAAGGCCTGACTTATTTTTAGGTGGCGGTTACCGGGTAGAAGATGTTCAACCTAAAAATCAATTCTCGTACGCCATCGTCGGACTCAATATTCCGCTGTGGGATACAGGATCAAGCCGGATAGAAGCGGCGAGGGTGCGTGAGATTAGAGACCAGAAGAAACTTGAAGAAACAGAAAAACAGCTCCTCCGGAAGCAGCAAAAGCAAATTGAGTTAGTGAAATTGAGCATTAAACAACTCAAAAGATTTCCGAAAAAATACATCACACAGAATGAAAAGGCGGTTAAAGAAGCGGAAACTGGTTTTAGACAGGGACTCCTCGACGTGAACACTTTCCTCCTCGCTGAGACTCAATCACATGAAGTGATCGATCAAGTCTTTCTGTCGTGGCTCGGGTATCTCGATAATCTGAGTACTTTGCAGCTCATGAAGGGTGAAAACTTTCAGTGGGAACAAAAAATATGAAAAGTTCCTTACTGGATAAAATGATCGATTGGTCTCTTCAGCATAAATTCTGGGTCATTACTCTGACGGTTCTTTTTTTTATCGCGACTATCTATAAAGTCTCAGACCTCACAGTGGATGCTGTCCCAGACATTACCAATATTCAGGTCGTGATCAACACCAAAACTTCCGGACTCGATCCTGAAAAAGTGGAACTCACTGTCACTCAGCCCATTGAGTATGAAATGATGGGAATTCCTGAACTCCATGATATGCGCTCAATTTCTAAATTCGGACTTTCCCAGGTGACACTCATCTTTAATGACGGTGTCGATGTTTTCTGGGCAAGGCAGCAGGTTTCAGAAAAACTTCAGTCTGCGACTGGGCAGCTCCCTCAAGGACTGCAACCCGAACTCGGACCGATTTCAACAGGCCTGGGTGAAGTGTACATGTACTCCCTTGGCCTCAAAGAAGACTCACCTTATCTACAAAAGTCTCATAAAGAGCAGATGCTCTATCTAAGAGAAGTTCAGGATTTCCAGATTCGTCCACAGCTTCGAAAAGTGAAGGACGTCGCTGATATTGACTCGAACGGGGGATTAAAAAAAGAGCTCCACATTAATATCAATCCTCAGAGCCTTATTCAGTATGGACTGACGATCGATAAAGTTCAGCAAAAGCTCCAGGGATTAGGAGAAAGTTTCGGCGGAGGGAATGTTGAAATCGATAAACAGGCGCTCATTATTAAAGCGACGACATCGCTTGAGAGTGTTGCGGATTTTGAATCCATTAGCCTTGCTCAAAAATACAATGGGGCCCCAGTACTATTAAAAGATATCGCGTCCGTTTCCATTGATGCCGCTCCCCGATTCGGAAGTGCGACTTTTAACGGAAAAGAAACTATTTTGGGAACTGTCCTCATGATGAGCGGAGGTAATGGGAGAACAGTTAGTCAGGTGGTTTCAGAAGTAATTAAATCGATTCCAGTCCCAGAAGATGTTGTTGTCACGGAACTCTATTCCCGCGGATTTTTGGTGAACTCAACTCTGAAAACGGTGGTAAAGAGTTTGGCCGAGGGGGCAGGCCTTGTGATTATTATTCTTCTCCTCGTTCTGGGTCATCTCCGCGCGGCCCTTATTGTTTCCGTTATTATTCCTCTCTCTATGCTAGGAACAACACTAGGAATGCAGTTTTTTGGAATTTCGGGAAATCTCATGAGTCTGGGAGCAATTGATTTCGGTCTGGTTGTCGATGGCTCTGTGGTCTTAGTTGAAACTCTCGTTGCGAGTTTTACAAGTTTGACCGATGAAGAAAGAAAATATTTTAACAAAGATCAGATCGTGGGGGTCAAAGCGAAACAAGTCATGAGACCGGTGGTCTTTGGACTTCTCATGATCATGTTTGTTTACCTGCCAATCATTCTTCTCGAAGGTGTCGAAGGAAAAATGTTCCGACCGATGGCCTTCACTGTCCTCATGACTCTTGGCTGGTCACTTCTTTTAACGATTTTCTTAGTCCCGGTGCTCGTTTCCCTATTTGTGAAAATTCCCGAACACGTGGTGGACGGCGATCATGACACTTTCGTCTTCCGGAAACTCAAACAAGGTTACCGACCGATCCTGATGAAATTTATTGATCGACCGAAGTTTTTAATGGCCGCGGGGATTGGACTGGCCCTCATCAGCGCCATCACGTTCCTCCAACTGGGAGCTGACTTCATACCTCAGCTCGACGAAGGGGACATGGTTGTCAATTTGACTCGGGATTCGAAAATTTCGTTAACGGAATCACTCAGGGAGCAGGAAGAAGTCGAAAAAAAAATTAAGAAGATTCCTGAGGTGGAATTCGTCTTTTCTCGGTTGGGAACACCAGAATCGGCGACGGATCCTATGGGAGTCCACCTGGCCGACACATTTATTATTTTGAAGAAGGACCGAGATCTCTGGACGGTGAAATCGAAAGAACAAGTTTTTCAGAAAGTGAAAAAAGAAATTGAATCATTGGGATTTGCCCAGGAGATTAGTTCGACTCAGCCGATTGAGATGAGATTTAATGAAATGCTTGAAGGATCAAGAGCGGACGTCTCGCTAAAAATCAAAGGCACAGATCTTGGCTACATGGTGGAAGTGATCGACGGCTTCGCCGAAAAGATGAAAGATGTTCCGGGACTTGAAGGGGCGGAGATGGATCCACTCACTGCTCTCAGGAAGAGTAAGGTGATCGACATCAGACCGAAATTTTCAGAGCTCGCCAAACTTGGACTATCCCTCGATGAGTTTAACCAGACGATCGTAAGCTTCATGCAGGGTGCGAAAATGGGTCAGTGGATCCAGGGGACTAAAAAGTTTCCGATCATCATGCATCTCTCTGAACAAAGAAGGGATAATCTCGCCGGGATTAAGTCTCTCCCGGTCGGACTTCCGGATGGTGGATCGATCCCACTGGATCAGATTGCCCATGTCGAACTCATTGATCAAGTGACCACCATCGCCCGCAACTGGGGTCAGCGCTACGCTGCCCTTTCGCTGAATATTTCCGATCGCGATACGATGAGTTTCGTGGGTGACATAAAAACCATCGTCGCGAAAAATCCAGTGAAAGAAAATCATGAACTGACACTCGGTGGACAGTTTCATAATCTGGAAAGAGCTAAAGCGAGGCTTCTTCTTATTATTCCACTCACTCTTTTCCTCATTATCTTCATCCTCTGGAGAGAGTTTTCTTCTTTCAAGGATGCGCTCATCATTTTTTTATGTGTTCCGTTTGCGGCGTTTGGTGGAGTCTTTGCTCTTTATCTGAGAGACATTCACCTTAGTCTTTCGGCTGCGGTTGGGTTCATTGCTCTTATCGGGATTGCGCTCCTGAACGGAATCGTCCTTCTGACAGTTTTTAATCAGCTAAAACACTCCTCACCCGGAAAAAGTCTTCGTGACATCATCCTCGAGGGAACGCTCTCTCGTTTTAGACCGGTCATCATGACCGCATTAGTGGCGTCAATTGGATTCATTCCGATGGCAATCAATACGGGGCTAGGATCAGAAGTTCAAAAACCGCTTGCCACCGTCGTGATAGGAGGAATTCTCTTCTCTACAATTTTAACCCTGATACTTTTCCCTTCCGTGTATCTCCATTTTCATAAAACAAAAGATTAAACAGACAAACCGCTGCTTTCTTCACATTACCGATCAAGTTTGTGGGCCAAGGATATAGTGTTAGGACAAATGGATCTCGCAAAAGATCGGGCAATTGATCTATTCCTAAGCTTTTGAGACAAAATGCACTGGCCCTTTGAAGTTAAGATCGGTGATGGGTTTACCCTGTTGAAGAATCGTGATGAGCTTCTCCTCGTGAAGCAGACGCGCCACTCTTCGCACTTCCTCTAGTCGACTTTCCCATTCACTAGGCCAGAGTGATTGGGCCACATCTGAGGCGGCAACAGGTTTCGAAATCCCAGCTTTCTTTGTCATCGAAAGAATAGCTTCACGAACATGAATAGATTTTTTATCGAACTTGTCTCTGCGGCAAGAGTCCGAGCAGTACCGAATTGATTCCCAGTTTTTTTCCCAGGCCTTCCGCCACTCCATCGGACGTCCACAGGACGCACAGATTTTATCCGGATGCTCAGAGCGGTCTTTCTTAGTGATGAGGATTGTCTTTCACGAGTGACTTCAAGCACGCACTATTAAACTGTTCCCATTTTTCAGGATTCGTCAGGCAGATGTACTGACCGATAAAATCTTCCCCGGCCGACACTCGGCAAATTTCTTTCAGCTCTTTAGCACAGCTTTTTTGAATGGCTTTTTCTTGACTCACCGGTACGACACAGGTGCTTTTCAAATGCTGGCCTAGAATTTGAGGACACATGTTCGGAATGCGCGGATCCTGGCGTTCACAGAATTCGAGGTAATCTATCGAGCATGATTCAGAAGCTGCGACAGCTGTGAGAGAAGAGAGGAAAAACAAAAGCAAAAAAAGTATTTTCATATTTCTATTATACTCAAACTCATTGCGATCTCAAATTAGACAAACATTGAAAGTTTAGAGAGAGAATCTAAAACTCGACCAAAGGAGAAAATTGCCGAAGCGCCAGAAGGGAATAAACCAAGGCTTCACATACGAGCGGAGTTTCAGTTTAAGTTTATTGCCCTCCCTGAAAAACTCTAGCTCAACGGGTCTGACCAATCTGAAACTGATGACATAAGAGCCATAGAAGTAATCTAACCCGCGGTAATTTTCTTCCACTCTTCCAATTCTGCCATGAACACTTAAGAGTGGTCCGTGGTGAATGTTCAATTCTCCTGGCAAAAACTCGCCTTCTTGAGAACTTGCGACGAACTCCACTTGATAAGGAAAAATTTGACCCTTCGTGAACGTTTCACGACGCTGAAGTCTTTTCCAGGCGGAGGTCAGTTTTCCCTCCGGGTAAGTGAATTCTCGTTCCACATCAAAAATCACAAAACCTTGTGGAGGCTTGGTTTCCTGATTCACGGTGCCCGCTTCAGATCAGTCAGGGGAGCGTACTCGAGCATTTTTTCATGAGTCGCTTCGAGATCAAGTTTTAGCAACACTCCGGCATTCTTCGCCTCCAAGTAGCGAAGAGCGCACAAGCACCATTTGTCTCCGGGTTTTAGTCCCGGGAAATTAAAGTCAGGTCTTGGTGTCATGAGATCATTGCCTTTGGTCTTGGTGAACTCTAAAAACTCTTGAGTCACCGTAGCACAAGTCACGTGAGTGCCATGATCCTGAGGACCAGTATGACAAAACCCATCTCGGAAAAAACCCGTCTTGGGAGAGTCACAACATTTTTTGAGTGGAGTTCCTAAAACATTTTTTGATGGAATAGACATATTCTGCGCGATGGCGACCTCAGAAAAAAGTAATAAAAATAGTAGTTTCATCGTTTAGTAATAATTATAGATCACGGTCGAGTTCTTGAGGAAAATCTCAAGCTTCTGTTCCTGTTTTGACTAAGTTTACTCATCAAACGGCTTCAGGGCATATTTGTTGGCGCCACTTGCGATAGCAAGGATGATTTTTTATGTGTCATCCACCGACTGTCAAATTTCTTATCAGATCTGACGAGTTTGAAAAAATCCATTTAAAACCCATTCGGAAAAATGATGGACGAGGATAAAGAGTTGAACACCAATTTGCGGTAAAGTGAAATTGTCGGGAATTCTGGCAACCTCTCTAGATTGAGAAAAGAATCTTCAGATTGATTAACATTAAAAAAAACGCCGGAACAATTTCGAACAGAGGATCCTTCGTCTTCAGGCGAACGAGGACTCCGAGGAACATGAGGAGTGAAAGACCAGCCGCACTCAGGTAAAGAAGAGGAGTGTAGTAAGTCCCAACAAAAAGTCCCGTACCTCCGAGAAGCTCAAGTGCACCGGTGAGTTTCCGGAACTGAGACAGGCGGTAACGACTGAATTCGGCCTTCATGTGATCCGTGAGTAGGCAGAGAAGTCCGTAAAAGATAAACGCCAGGGCCGAAATAAAAATCAGGATGACTTGCATGCTTCACTTTATCATAATGAAACTGCGAGAACATTATATAAAGCATGAACCAGGAGACTTAGAATGAGTATGAATTTGATTGAATTGGCGAAGATCCTTGTCTTTTCATCGGTCCTTTTCGTTTGGGTCGTGAGATATCATAACATCGTCGCTGAATTCAAGTCTTACCACTACCCTGAATGGTTACGAGATCTCGTTGGGATTACGAAAATCACTTGCGTCGTCATGATCATGCGTGAAGACGTCTTTTTCGTGAAACTCGGGGCGGTTGGTATCATGGTCCTCATGTTCGCCGCTCTCTTGACTCACGTGAAAGTCAAAAATCCGTTGCCAAAGATGCTGCCTTCGATGACTCTCTTTGCCCTTTCCGCATTGATTTATCTTGGATCGAATGGGTAGAACTCCACGAGATACGATCGCTCAATCGGCGGCACTTGGTTTCCTCGTGCTCGCTCCCTTCTCTTTTGGGATTAGCTGGGTCCTTCCTGCGCTTTTTGTCGTTTTCTATTTCGGAGCTTTGAATTTTCAGGAGAAAGGCTGGGTCATTTCTCAACGGTGGCTTGATGTGGCCTTCCTTCACTACAAAGTGGATCCGATTGAACTCCAAAAAAAAGTTCCCTTTCCCCTCGATCTTTTTCACGATGAGGCGGTCGTCAGTATCGTTCCCTTTGTGATGAGTAAGATCCGGTTTCCCTTTCTTCCCCCTGTCCCAGGGCTTTCTCGTCTCCTGGAACTTAATCTTCGGACCTATGTGATGATCAACGGGAAACCAGCAGTCTACTTTTTCACCCTCGATTCGAATCATCTTCCGGGAGTATTGATTGCTCGCTGGTTTTTTGCGCTTCCCTATAGGTGGATCAAGCTATCGT